>DASYLQ010000627.1:0-3278 GCA_036009485.1 Janthinobacterium sp. | reverse complement strand
TATCGCCCAGTCGTAAAGTCATCATGATCTCCAATATCAGTGTTTCAACACGCCCGGTCCGGAAAGGCAGCGGGCACCGGCTTCCTCATGAAAGCGTATCGGCGGCCAGGGCCAGTTCCGCCAGCGCCCGCAGGCGCGCTTGCCCGAACGGCCAGTCGCCCAGGCCGGACTCGCCATTGATATGCCCGAGCGCACCGGCGGCGATGAATTCGCTGCCCCAGCGCCGGGCCCACAGCGCGGCGCTGCCGATGTTCATCCATGGATCGTCACTACTGGAAATCACGATCGATGGACAAGGCAGTTCATGGTGCGGCAAGGCGGCGGCGACGCCGAACTTGTCCGGATCGGCCGGCGCCACCAGCAGCACGCCGGCGATGCCGCGCGGATCGCCGGCGATGCTGGCCACCGAAGTCAGGCAACCGAAACTATGCGCGACCAGCAGCGTCGACCGGCGCTCGCGGGCGCGCACCTGGTCCAGCCGCGCCGCCCATTCGCGCAGGTCCGGCTGGTCCCAGTCGTCTTGCTCGACCCGCTCGAACGCCGGGTGCAAGGCTTGCCAGCGGCTTTGCCAGTGGCCCGGCCCGCTATTGTTCAAGCCCGGCACCAGCAGTACGCGAAAACCGTCCAGCACGTCGACGCTCATATTGTTTCTCCTATACCCATCCAGCGACTATTTTTACCTGCCTGGCTGATAGATCTGGTCAAAGATACCGCCATCGGCAAAATGGTTCTTTTGCGCCGCCGTCCAGCCGCCGGCGACTTGTTCGATGGTGAACAATTGAATGGGCGGGAATTGAGCAGCATACTTCTTCGCGGCTTTTTCTGTCGCGGGACGATAGTAGTTCTTCGCGATCAAGTCTTGCGCCAGGTCCGTGTACAGATAGTTCAGATAGGCTTCCGCCACCTTGCGCGTGCCGCGCTTGTCGGCCACCTTGTCGACGACGGCTACCGGCGGTTCGGCCAGGATGCTGAGCGACGGCGAAATGATGTCGAACTTGCCGGGGCCGAGTTCCTTGACCGCCAGGTAGGCTTCATTTTCCCACGCGATCAAGACATCGCCGATGCCGCGCTCGACAAAGGTGGTGGTGGCGCCGCGCGCGCCGGAATCGAGCACCGGCACATTCTTGTAGAGTTTCTTGAGGAATTCCTTGGCCGAGGCTTCGTTGCCGCCCGGCTGCCTGAGCGCATACCCCCATGCCGCCAGATGGTTCCAGCGCGCCCCGCCCGAGGTTTTCGGGTTCGGCGTGATGACGGACACGCCCGGCTTGATCAAGTCGTTCCAATCCTTGATGCCTTTCGGATTCCCCTTGCGCACCAGGAAAACGATGGTGGACGTATAGGGAGAACTATTGTGCGGCAAGCGTTTTTGCCAGTCTTTCGCGGTCAAGCCATGCTCGGCGATGGCGTCTATGTCGTAGGCCAGGGCCAGGGTGACGACGTCGGCTTCCAGGCCATCGATGACGGCGCGGCCCTGCTTGCCCGAACCGCCATGCGACTGGCGGATCTTGACGGTGTCGCCAGTCTTCGCTTTCCAATCCTTGGCGAAGGCGGCGTCTACATCCTGGTACAACTCGCGGGTCGGGTCGTACGACACATTAAGCAAGGAAATATCGGCCGCCAGCACAGGCTGGAAAGCCGCCGAGGCAGCCAAGGAAGCGGTCAGGGCGGCAGCGAAAATTATTTTTTTGGACAGCATCAGGGATCCCCGTTGGTAAATACTTCAGAAATCAGAGAGTAAGCCGCTGGCTTAGGAAAGAAAACGAAGCGTTTTGCAGTTTGATATGCGAATTTCAACTAAGGATAGGAAAGCCTGGCGATTGCGGCAAGCCGGCCGGCGTCGTTCAATAATAACGGTTGAACAACACCACGGCCCAGGCGGCAAGCGCCAGCACGCAAGCGAGGAAGACGGCGGCGCTGCCGAAATCCTTGGAATTCTTCGACAGCGGATGGCGTTCCAGCGAGATGCGGTCGACCACGGCTTCGATCGCAGAATTGATCAACTCGACGATCAGCACCAGCACCAGCACGCCGACCAGCATCAGTTTTTCGAAAGCGGAAATATGCAGCAGCAAGGCGACGACGGTGCCGATCACGCAAAGCGACACTTCCTGGCGAAACGCCTGTTCATGTTTCCAGGCCGCCTTGAAGCCGTCCATGGAATACAGAAAGGCTGAAAAGATGCGCCTGAAGCCACTTTTACTTTTGAATTCGCTGACAGGTTCGGTCATGGAGCGCTGCTGGAAGTTAAGTCATTGGTCATTATGCCTTGCCGCAGCGCCTGGCGGGATGAAATCGCCGCAGCGCGGCGGCTGCGGGGACTTGCCGGAATACGGACAGATAGCTGCCGGCTTGCCCCGTACAATTCACTATTTTTTCACATTATGGTATAAACGGAATACCTGAATACCTGATATCGCACTGCACCAAGCACATTATGAAAATTGAACCCGTCGCGGCGCCGAAGACGACGATCCAGGTCATCGAGCGCATGGTCGCCTTGCTGGACGCTTTGGCCAGTTATACCGACCCGGTCAGCCTGAAGGAATTATCCAAGGTGTCCGGACTGCACCCTTCCACCGCCCACCGCATCCTCAACGACATGGTGCTGACGCGCTTCGTCGACCGCATCGAGCCGGGCACCTACCGTCTCGGCATGCGCCTGCTGGAGCTGGGCAACGTCGTCAAGAGCCGCCTCAGCGTGCGCGAGGCGGCCCTGGATTCCATGCGCGTGCTGCACAAGAAAACCCAGCAAACCGTCAACCTGTCGGTGCGCCAGGGCGATGAAATCGTCTACATCGACCGCTCGTTTTCCGAGCGCTCGGGCATGCAGGTGGTGCGTGCGATCGGCGGTCGGGCGCCGCTGCACCTGACGTCGACCGGCAAGCTCTTCCTGTCCGCCGACGACCCGAAGATGGTGCGCGCCTATGCGACCCGCACCGGCCTCGCCGGCCATAACAAGAATTCGATCACCGACCTGGCCAAGCTGGAGCGCGAACTGAGCCTGGTGCGCGCGCGCGGCTTTGCCCGCGACAACGAAGAACTGGAACTGGGCGTGCGCTGCATCGCAGCCGGGATTTACGACGACACCGGCAAGCTGGTCGCCGGCCTGTCGCTGTCCGCCCCGGCGGATCGCTTGCAGGACTCGTGGCTGGGGCAGGTCAGCCAGACGGCCTTGCTGATTTCCGAGTCGCTCGGATACCGCCCGCAGACACCGCAGGAGCATTCGCACCCGCAGCACGTGTAAGCTGATGGCGGTCCTCACGCGGCTCAATAAAAAA
>DASYLQ010000626.1:0-2776 GCA_036009485.1 Janthinobacterium sp. | reverse complement strand
TGGGCCCTGGCGCCGCTGGAACGGCGCATCGCCGTCGTCACGCGCTTCCGCGACCTGCTGAAGGAAAACGCCGAGGAACTGGCGCTGCTGATCTCCGAGGAAGTCGGCAAGCCGCTGTGGGAATCGCGCACCGAAGTGACGATCATGGCCAACAAGGTCGACATTTCGCTGCAGTCCTACCAGGCGCGCACCGGCGAGACGCACAACCAGGCGGCCGACGGCGAGGCGGTGTTGCGGCACCGGCCGCACGGCGTATTCGCCGTGTTCGGCCCGTACAACTTCCCCGGCCACCTGCCCAACGGCCACATCGTGCCGGCCCTGATCGCCGGTAACACCATCGTCTTCAAGCCCAGCGAATACGCGCCGCGCACCGCCGTCAAAACGGTGCAACTGTGGCAGCGGGCCGGCATTCCGGCCGGCGTGCTCAACCTGGTCAACGGCGGCCGCGACACCGGCATCGCGCTGGGCCAACATCCCCAGCTGGACGGCGTGCTGTTTACCGGCAGCTGCCAGACCGGCAGCGCGCTGCACCGCCAGTTCGGCGGCCAGCCGGGCAAGATGCTGGCGCTGGAAATGGGCGGCAACAACGCCCTCGTGGTGTGGGACGTGAAAGACCTCGACGCCGCCGTCTTCCACGCGGTGTCCTCGGCCTTCATTTCGGCCGGCCAGCGCTGCACCTGCGCGCGCCGCCTGGTGGTGCCGGATACCCGGGAAGGCGCGGCCTTCATCGCCCGCCTGGTCGAAGTGGCCGCGAATATCCGCATCGGCGCATCGAACGCCGAGCCGGCGCCTTTCATGGGCCCGGTGGTGTCGAGCGCCGTGGCGGCGCGGCTGCTGCAGGCGCAGGCCGCCATGGTGGACAAGGGCGGCAAAACGCTGCTGCCGATGCGTCACCTGGCGCCTGAAAGCGGTTTCGTCTCGGCCGGCATCGTCGACGTCACCGACGCCAAAGGCATCCCCGACGAGGAATGGTTCGGCCCCCTGCTGCAGGTGATCCGCGTGGCCGATTTCGAGACCGCCCTGAAGGTCGCCAACGCCACCGAGTTCGGCCTGGCCGCCTCGCTGCTGTCGGACGACGAGGCGCTGTGGAAGCGGTTCGTCGTGCGTGCCCGCGCCGGCGTCGTCAATTGGAACCGCCCGACCACCGGCGCCGCCAGCAGCGCGCCCTTCGGCGGCGTCGGCAAATCCGGCAACCACCGTCCGAGCGCGTATTACGCCGCCGATTATTGCGCGTATCCGGTCGCCTCGATCGAAAACAGCGTGCTGGAAATGCCGGCCAAGCTGTCGCCCGGCCTGACCTTTTAAGCAGGATTGTCGCCATGTCTGATTTGCCACCAGCGTTGCCACCATCCGCGCGCGAATTCAACTTCGACGGCCTGGTCGGGCCGTCGCACAACTACGCCGGCCTATCGTTCGGCAACGTCGCCTCCTTCAGCAACGTCAAGAGCGCGTCGAACCCGAAACAGGCGGCCCTGCAAGGCCTGGCGAAAATGCGCGCGCTGGCCGCGCGCGGATTCGCCCAGGCCCTGCTGCCGCCGCAAGACCGTCCCAATTTCCGCCTGCTGCGCAGCATCGGCTTCGGCGGCAGCGACGCCGACGTGCTGGCGCAGGCGCATAGGGAGTCGCCGGTGATCCTGGCCTGCGCCTATTCCGCCGCGCCGATGTGGACCGCCAACGCCGCCACCGTCAGCCCATCCGCCGACAGCGCCGACGGCCGCGTACATTTCACGCCGGCGAACCTGAACAACAAGCTGCACCGCGCCTTCGAACACACCCAGTCGGCGCGCGCGCTGGCGGCCATCTTCCACGATGAAAAACACTTCGCCGTGCATGCCGCGCTGCCGCCGACGCCGGCCTTCGGCGACGAGGGCGCGGCCAACCACACGCGCCTGGGCGCGCGCCACGGCGACGCGGCGGTCGAGCTGTTCGTCTACGGTCGCGCCGAATTCGATCCGGCCGCGGCGGCGCCGCGGCGCTATCCGGCGCGCCAGACGCTGGAAGCGTCGCAGGCCGTGGCGCGCCTGCATCGACTCGATGCGCGCCGCACCGTCTACATCCAGCAAAATCCGGACGTCATCGACCAGGGCGTGTTCCACAACGACGTCATCGCGGTCGGCAACGGCAATGTGCTGTTGTACCACGAGCAAGCTTTCGTCGACGAAGCGGCCAGCCTGGCGCGCCTGCGCGGCGCGCTGGCCGACGCCGGCGCCGAACTGGCGCCGCTGCGCGTCGGCAGCGCCGAGGTGTCGGTGGCCGACGCCGTCGGCAGCTATCTGTTCAACAGCCAGCTGCTGTCGAAGGACGACGGCCGCATGGCGCTGGTGATCCCGCAGGAATGCCGGGAAAACCCGGCCGTCGCGCGCTACCTGGAAGGCTTGCTGGCGGGCGGCGGCCCGGTCGACGAACTGATCCATTTCGACCTGCGCCAGAGCATGCGCAATGGCGGCGGCCCGGCCTGCCTGCGCCTGCGCGTGGTGCTGACCGAGGCCGAAGCGGGGGCGATGCACCAGGGCGTGATCATGACCGAGGCCTTGTATGTGCGGCTGGTGGCCTGGGTCGAAAGACATTACCGCGACCGGCTGGAGCCGGCCGACCTGGCCGACCCGGCGCTGGCGCTGGAAGTGCATGCCGCACTTGAGGAATTGAGCCTGATTCTCAATCTGCCCGGGCTGTACGATTTTTAAAGCGGACGCAGAGCCGCAGCAATGCAGAATCACTATCTGGACGGTATCCCCGTCTTTTTATCAGTCGCTGTCGCGCGGCCACAAGCCGGGAC
>DASYLQ010000625.1:0-13006 GCA_036009485.1 Janthinobacterium sp. | reverse complement strand
CGAACAGCAGCGCGTCGCGTTCGCCGGCGATGCCAAGATGGTTGCGGCCCGGCGGCAATGGACCTTTGGTCGGTTCGGCGTGCGCGAACGAAAGGCGGCCCAACAGCGAAGGATCTAACATGGCGGCATACGTAAGGAAGTGCAAAGCGCACGAAGCCTTGTATTATGCCATCGTTTCACGCAAGGTATAACCATCCCCCTTGCGCGTGTATTCGCCTGGAACGCGATGCCTTCGATTACGGCGATGATCTCGCCCACCGCCGAACAGGGTGCCGGCCTTCCAGTTCCTAGTGCATCACGGGGACGTTATGGAATTGCAGCGCCGCCAGGTTGGCGTAGATGCCGCCCAGCGCCACCAGCGAGGCGTGGTTGCCGGTTTCGACGATCTGGCCGTCTTCCATGACGATGATGCGGTCGGCCCGCTGCACCGTCGCTAGGCGGTGGGCGATGATGATGGTGGTGCGGCCGAGCATCGCCGCTTCCAGGGCCATTTGCACCAGGCGCTCGGATTCGGCGTCGAGCGCGCTGGTCGCTTCGTCCAGCAGCAGCAGCGGCGGATTTTTCAGCAGCGCGCGGGCGATGGCGATGCGCTGGCGCTGGCCGCCGGACAGGCGCACGCCGCGTTCGCCGAGGAAGGATTTATAACCCTGCGGCAGCCGTTCGATGAATTCGTGCGCGGCGGCCAGTTTGGCGGCCTGGATCACTTCCTCGTCGCTGGCGCCGGCGCGGCCGTAGCGGATGTTTTCCATCGCATCGGCTGAAAAGATCACGGTATCCTGCGGCACGATGCCGATGGCGTCGCGCAGCGTATGCAGGTCGAGCTGTTTGATGTCGACGCCATCGAGCTTGATCATGCCCTGCTGCGGATCGTAAAAGCGCAGGAAGAGCTGGAACAGCGTGGTCTTGCCGGCCCCGGAAGGGCCGACCACGGCTACCGTTTCGCCGGGCTGGATGTCGAGCGACAGATGGCCCAGCGCGGCGGTGTCGGGCCGCGACGGATACGAGAACGTAATGTCGGACAGCTTGATGGCGGCGCCGTTGGCGGCGCGCGGCGGCAGCGGCAAGGGTGCCGCCGGCGACTGGATTTCCGATTCGACCGACATCAGTTCCAGCAGGCGCTCGGTGGCGCCGGCGGCGCGCTGGGCTTCGCCCATCACTTCGGACAGGGCGCCGATGGCGCCGGAAACGATGGTCGCGTACAGGATGAATTGGCCGAGGTCGCCGCCGGTCATGCTCCCTTCCAGCACTGCGTGGGCGCCGAGCCAGAGCACGAAGACGATGGCGCCGAATACCAGCAGGATGGCGATCAGGGTCAGCCAGGCGCGCGCCTTGATGCGCGCCATCGCCGTCTGGAAGGCTTCCTCGACCGAGGCGCCGAAGCGCTGCGCCTCGATTTTTTCATGCGTGAACGCCTGCACCGTCGGCATCGCGTTGAGGATCTCGCCGGCCATGGCCGAAGCGTCGGCGATGCGGTCTTGCGAGGCGCGCGACAGGCTGCGCACGCGCCGGCCGAAGAAGACGATGGGCACCACCACCAGCACCAGCAAGCCGATGATGATGGCGGATAGCTTGGCGCTGGTGACGAACAACATGACCAGGCCGCCGATGAACAGCAATATATTCCGCAGCGCCATCGAGATGCTGGTGCCGACCACCGCCTGGATCAGCGTTGTGTCGGTGGTAATGCGCGACAGGACTTCGCCGCTTTGCGTGGTCTCGAAGAATTCCGGGCTTTGCGTGACGACGTGGCGGTAGACGGCGCTGCGGATGTCGGCGGTGACGCGCTCGCCCAGCCAGGACACGGTATAGAAGCGCGCCGCCGTGGCCAGCGCCAGGATGGCGGCGACGCCGAACAGCGCCAGGAACACCAGGTCGACGTGCTTGATGCTTTTCGCGCCGGCCGCCGCGCCGAAACCGAGGTCGATCATCTGCTTGAAGGCGGCGGGAATCGCCAGCGTGGCGCAGGCCGCCACCACCAGCGCGATGCCGGCCAGGAAGAAGCGCATGCGATAGGGGGCGAGGAAGGGCATCAATCCCTTGAACGCGGAGAGCTTGCCTTTTTTGGGTTCGGAGGAGGTGCCAGCCGCGGTTGCGGACTGGTTCGGGATTGCGCTGGTGGTGCTGTTCGTCATCGTGTTGGCTGTGTTGAGTAGAGTTCTGTTCATCGGGGGAGCGCGCTCCCCGCAAGCATACTTATAATTTCATCGGCTTGTCATAGCCGGTCATCTCCAGGTAGGCGCGCCCGGCCGGGACGCCGCCGCGGCTGATCGTGACCGCGCCTTCCCAGTACACGGCGCCGGTCGAGCGCCGCGAGTCGAGTTCCTGATCGTCCTGCAAGGGCTTGATCTGCCAGACCGTGGCGCCGGTGGTGAGCTCGGTGGCGACCGGATACTCGGCGTTCGTGCGCGGCGAACGCCAGTGCG
Organism: Janthinobacterium sp.; assembly: GCA_036009485.1. Classification (GTDB taxonomy): domain Bacteria; phylum Pseudomonadota; class Gammaproteobacteria; order Burkholderiales; family Burkholderiaceae_D; genus Janthinobacterium. Next base: position 10,583 of record DASYLQ010000625.1, on the reverse strand, counting down.
CTTGCGGCGCGAAACTGACTTGCTCCGGCAAATACTGCGTGATCTTACCGGATGCGTCGCGCAAGGTCGCGTGCGCCCACAGTTTAGCACCTGTCTTGCTGCGGATCTGGAATGCCATCAGGGCGCCGCCGTCGTCCAGGTTGGCGCCTATCCAATCCCAGCCGCTGGCGCCCGGATCCAGCGCCTCGCTCGACCATTCGTGGTCCAGCCAGGCGACGCCGCCGACACTTTCCGCCTTGCCGCCGCGGCGCGCGATGCTGCCGCTGGTTTTCAATTGCGGCTGGCTGTAATAAAAGCTGGCCTGGGCCGCTTTCGGTCCCTTGCGCGAGTAGCCGCGCTCGCCCTGCAGCAGCACCGCCTGGGTAGGCGCCAGTTGCAGCGTCAGGCTGAAGTCGCGCGCCCTCACGCTGACCCGGTAAATGCCGTCGGCGCCGCGGCGCATGCGCCAGTCGTCCAGCTTGACGTCGGTGTCGCCGACCTTGGCATAGGCCAGGCCGAAACCCTGGCGCGCGCTTTTCTGGTCGTGCAGCAGCTTGCCTTCGGCCGGGTCGGACAGGGCGGTGTGGCCGATGATCAGCTGCTTGGGCGCAAAGGCGCTCGGATTGCCGCGGTCCGCCGCGGTGGCGCTGCGGAAGAACGTCACCTGGAAACCGAGCGGCTTGCCGTCGGCCGTCTGCAGCCAGCCGGTGGCGTACCACCACTCGGTGCGGAAATCGGGATGGGCGCCGAAGCTGGCCGGCATCGGCAGCGCTTGCCCGGCCGGCAGCGCCTGCACCGGCGCGAACGCCGGCGCAGGTGCCCGCGCCAGGGCCGTCTTCGCCATGGCCGCCTGCGCGATGAACAAGATGAACAAGATTAACAAACGCATTTACCAGTCCTCCCTGACGGCGCGTATCGGGCCGCCGGATAGCGCATACCGCCCCGAGACCAGCGCCGTCAGCGTCGCCGCCGCCAGCAGCGCGGCGGCGACGCTGACCAGCAGCGGCCATGGCAGGTGCAATTGCATCGACCAGTGGAAGGATTGCGGATTGACGATAAAGACCAGGATCAGGCTGATCAGCCAGCCCAGCACGAAGCCGGTGGCGATGCCCAGCGCCGTCAGCGCGCCGCCTTCGATCGCCAGGATGCCGAAAATTTGCGCGCGCGTCACGCCGATGTGGCGCAGCATGCCGAATTCGCGCGCCCGCGCCAGCGTCTGCGCCGAGAAGGTCGCGGCGACGCCGGACAAGCCGATCGCGATGGCGATCGCTTCCAGCAGATAGGTGACGGCGAAGCTGCGGTCGAAAATCTTCAGGCTCATGGCGCGGATGTCGGACGGCTGCGACAGTTCCAGCTTGCCGCCGAACGGCAGTTGTTTGATGCGCGCCTCGGCGTCGGCGGCGGATATGCCGGGCTTGAGCCACAGCGCGCTGTCGTTGACGTCGAGGTCGCCGGTGAGGGCGCGGTAGTCTTCCATGCGCATCTGGATGGAGCCGGTCTGGCGGGCGTAATCGCGCCAGATGCCGGCGATGAAAAATGCCTGCAGCACGCCGTTCAGCGGCAGCTGGATGCGGCCGCCGGCGCGCACGCCATATAAATCGGCCATCGCTTCCGAGACCCAGACCGGCTTGCTCCCGGGCGGCACGGCCAGCGCCGCGCCCACCAGCACCATGGTCTTGCCCGGATCGGCGGGGTCGATGCCGCGCGCCAGCAGCGTGACGGCGGGGCGGTCGGGCGCCAGCGACAGCGGACGCACGCGCAGGAAGTCGGCGCGGTCGATGCCGGGCAGGGCCTGGAGCTGGGCCTGCTCGCGCGAATTCAATCCGGCCGTATTGCCGCTGGCGGCGCTGCGGGCGTACAAGTCGGCCGGCAGGATTTGCAGCAGCCAGTTGTCGACCGAGATGCGGAAACTGGCGACCATGATCGCCATCGCCACCATCAGGCTGAAGCTGGACAGCACGCCGCCCAGCGCGATGGCGGCCTGGCTGGAGGCATTCGACAGCCTGGCCAGCGTCAAGGTCAGCACGGCCTGGGTGTTTTGCCGGCCATAAGCATCCCACAGCCGCTTGGCCAGGCGGAAGACCAAGCCGGCCAGTTGCGGCATCAGGCCGATGGCGCCGACCAGCATCAGGGCCATCGCCAGGTAGCCGAAGATCGGCAGCGAGAACAGCGGCGGAGCCCGCGTCAGCAAGGCTGCCGCCAGCAGGCAGGCCAGGGAGGGCCAGGGGTTCGACAGCCTGGCCATGGCGGCTTCCTCGCTGCCGGACTTGAGCGCCAGCGCCGGCGCCGCGCGCGCCGCTTCCAGGGCCGGCCCGGCGCAGCCGAGCACCGCGACGCCGGCGCCGAGGGCGAAATACACCAGCGCGGCCAGCGGCGTGAACTGGACTTCGGGGCGCACGCCGGAAAAGTAGCCGGCGCCCAGGTCGCCGCCGAAAAAGTGCAGGGCGGCGGCGGCCAGCGCGTAACCGGCGGCGATGCCGAGCAGGGAGCCGGCGATGCCCAGGCTGCTTCCTTCGAGCAGCACCTGGCGCAGCAACTGGCCGCGCCCCATGCCCAGCACGCGCAGCAGCGCGAACTGGCCGCGGCGGCGGATCACCGACAGCGCCTGGGTCGAAAACACCAGGAAGGCGCCGGTGAACAGGGCGACCAGGGCCAGCACGGTCAGGTTGACGCGGTAGGCGCGGCTCAGGTTGGCGTTGCGGCTGTTCTGGTTTTCATCGTTGGGCTGGCCGACCGCGAAGCGGCCTGGATAAGCGCGCGCCAGTTCGGCCGCCAGCGTCTTTTGAAAGGCGTCGCGGTTCACGCCGTCGCGCAGTTTCAGGTCGATGCGCGACAGCCGTCCCAGTTTGTTGAAGCGCCATTGCGCGGCGCCCAGGTCCATCACGCCGATGCGCTGGCCGACCCGTGCCCGCTGTAGCGAGCCGGCCACGCGCAGGGCGGTGTCTTGCGTGCCGGTCTGCAGGCGCAGTGTCGCGCCCGGCTGCAGCTTCAGCCAGCTCATCGCGGCCGGCGACAGGAAGAGTGCGTCGTCTGCCAGGGTGTCGAAGCTGTCGCCATGCGCCGGCGCGCCGATCAGGTCGGGCGAAACGAAGCCGGCGCGGAAGACGTCGAGGCCGATGACCTTCAGCGCCTCGCGCCGGCCCGGCAGCGAGGCGTCCAGCTCCAGCACGGGCGAGGCGACGGCGACGCCTTCATGTTCGGCCAGCCAGGGATAGATGGCTTCGTCGAACAGCGGCTCGGTGCCGCCGACCTGCACGTCGGCCTGGCCGGACAGGCTCTTGACGGCCGAGGAAAATTCGTTGAAGGCGGCGGCGTTGATCAGGTGGATGGCGAAGCCCAGCGCGACGCCGACGGCGATGGCGGCGATGGCGACCAGCGTGCGCACCGGATGGGCGCGCCATTCGCCCAGCAAGAGCCAGCGCGACAGCAGCGTGGCGGAGGTGGCCTGGTTCAGGCCGGACATTCAAGCGCCAGTTTCTCGGCGGCGCGGCGGGCCTTGAGCGCCGCCCGTGCCGCCTGTTTGCCCGATGCGCCGCGGGCGTCTTCGGCCGCCCATTTGCTGTTCAGTTTCATGGCCGCGCATTTTTTGTGCAGCACGGCCGCGGCGCGCGCATGGCGTTCCCGCTCGCGCAGCTCCTTTTCCTCCGTCCTGCGCCGTTCCTTGTCCATGCGCGCCAGTTCCCTGTTTTGCCGGGCCAGCGTGGCTTGGTCGGCGGCGCTGTGCACAGGCGCCGGCGGTATTTTCAGTTGCAGCGACGGGCCGTCTGCGCAGGGCCGGTCGCCATAGCTGATCTTGGCGTCGCCTGTGCATTTGTACACGGCTTGGGCGCCGGCCGTGCTGCTCAACAAGATCAAGACACATAAAACAACGATCGCCGACATGATCACGCTCCCGGTCAACACCACAATTACAGAATCTTCCCGGGATTCATGATAGACAGCGGGTCGAGCGCGGCCTTGATGGCGCGCATCAGCTTCAGTTCGACGTCGCTCTTGTAATGCGGCAGCTCGTCGCGTTTCAGCGCGCCGATGCCGTGTTCGGCCGAGATCGAGCCGCCGAAGCTGTCCACGCTGTCGTAGACGATGCGGTTGATGGCCGCCTCGTTGGCGAAAAACTCCTGGTCCGAGGCGCTGGGCGGCGCCACGTTGTAATGCAGGTTGCCGTCGCCGAGGTGGCCGAAGCAGACCAGCTGGGCGCCGGGGAAAGCCTGTTCCAGCAGCGGCCCGGTGGCGGCGATGAATTCGGCGATGCGCGAAATCGGCAGCGAGATATCGTGCTTGATATTCTTGCCGGCCGCGGCCTGGGCCAGCGGTATGTGCTCGCGCAACTGCCACAAGCCCTGCGACTGGGCTACCGAGGCGGCGACGACGGCGTCTTCGATCAGTTCCGCTTCCAGGGCCGCGCTGATGCTTTTTTCCAGCAGCCCGACCGCGTGCTCTTCCGATTCGCTGCTGGCCAGCTCCAGCAGCAGGTACTGGCGGTGCGGTTCGCTGAAAGGCCTGGGCAATTGCGGGAAGTGGCTGGCGACCAGGTCCAGGCAGTACTGCGACATCAGCTCGAACGCCGTCAGGCTGGCGCCGCAATGGTCCTGCATCAGCGTCAGCAAATCCAGCGCGTGTTGCGGCGTCGACAGCGCGGCCAGCGCCGTGACCGACGCCTTCGGCTGCGGGAATAGCTTCAGCACGGCGCCGGTGATGATGCCCAGGGTGCCCTCGGCGCCGATGAACAGGTCGCGCAAGTCGTAGCCGGTATTATCCTTGCGCAAGCCGCGCAAGCCGCTCCACACCTCGCCTTGCGGCGTCACCACTTCCAGGCCCAGGCACAGTTCGCGCATATTGCCGTAACGCAGGACGGCGGTGCCGCCGGCATTCGTCGACAGGTTGCCGCCTATGCTGCAACTGCCCTCGGCCGCCAGCGACAGCGGGAACAGGCAGCCCGCCGCCGCTGCGGCTTCCTGTATGGTTTGCAGGATGCAGCCGGCATCGACCGTCATCGTGCGGTTGAGCGGATCGACGGCGCGTATGGTGTTCAGGCGCGCCAGCGACAGCACCACGGCCCGGCCGCTGGCATCCGGTACGCCGCCCAGCACCAGCCCCGTATTGCCGCCTTGCGGCACCAGCGGCACCGACCATGCGGCGCAGGCGCGCACCAGGGCGGCCACCTGTTCCACCATGTCCGGGCGCAACACCGCCAGCGCGCGGCCGGTGAAACGGCCGCGCCAGTCGGCCAGGAAGGGCGCCATGTCGGCGTCGGCGGTGAGCACGTAGTTCTCGCCTATGAGCGCGCGGCAATGTTCGAGGAATTCTGCGCTGGTATTTTCGTTGCTATTTTCGCTGGGCTTTTCGCTGGGATTCATGGTCGGGTTCATTTGGCGGGGTTGACCTTGTCGAGCAATTCCTTGGCCAGGCGCTTGGCGGCCTTTTTATACGGCCGCAGATACATCACGCTGCAGAAAAAATAGACGCAGACCAGCACGACCTCGCCCCAGGCCAGCCAGGACGACAGGCTGCCGGTGTCGCTGTAGCCGCGCACCACGCCCTCGGCGAAATACAGCAGGATCATCATCGACGACCATTGCAGCGTATAGACGTCGCGGCGAATCACGCCGTACAGCGGAATCAACAGCGGCACGGCCTTCAACACGACCCAGGAACCGCCGGCATGCAGCGGCGCCAGCAGCATTTCCCACAACACGCAGAGAAGAATCAGGGCGGCCAGGCTGGCGATGGCGCCCAGGTGAAAAAATTTCTGCAGCCGGTATTCCATCATGCGGCGCCTCGCATCTTGTCGGCCGTCTGCGCCAGGCGGCGTCCGAGCGCCACGGCCAGGGTTTTTTCTTCCTCGCTGAGCGCCTTGCCGCCGTCCAGGCCGGCCCAGTGGCTGGCGCCGTAGGGCGTGCCGCCGCTGGCCGTGGCCATCAGTTCGGGATGGGTGTAGGGCAGGCCCAGCACCATCATGCCGTGGTGAAACAACGGCATCATCATCGATAACAGCGTCGATTCCTGGCCGCCGTGCAGGCTGCCGGTGGAGGTGAACACGCAAGCCGGCTTGCCGGCAAGAGAACCTGCCAGCCATTGCGCCGCGCTGCCGTCCCAAAAATATTTCATCGGCGCGGCCATATTGCCGAAGCGGGTGGGCGAACCCAGCGCCAGGCCGGCGCATTGCTGCAAGTCGTACAGGTCGACGTAGGGTGCGCCCTGCAGCGGCACTTCCGGTTCGGTCGCCTCGGTGACGACCGAGACGGCCGGCACGGTGCGCAGGCAGGCGTCGCAACCGGGCACGCTCTCGATCCCCTGGGCGATCAGTTCCGCCAGTTTGCGCGTGGCACCGTGCCGCGAGTAATACAAAACAAGAATAATCAGATTCGGTGGGTTCATCGTTGGTATTATAGGGCGCTTTGGGGGCGGGCATGGCTCGTCTCCCGCGTTCCATCATCGATTACATGTTTTCAAAATATCTACAGCCGTCTTTCAAATACCTGTTGCACAGCTGCCGCGTCGGCATCGGCTTCCTGCGCGGCCTGTCCTGGCCGGAAGTGCGCGACCTGATCCTGTTCGCCGGCCGCCGCCTGCGCGAGGAAAGCCTGCCGCAGGTGGCCGGCAGCCTGACCTTCGCCACCGTCTTCGCCCTGGTGCCGCTGTTGACGCTGGCCTTCGCGATCTTTACCACTTTTCCGCTGTTTAATACCTTCCGCGCCGGCCTGGAACAGTATTTTATCCAGAGCGTGATGCCGAAGGCGATCGCCAACACCATCCTCGGCTACCTGACCCTGTTCGCCAGCAAGGCGACGCGCCTGTCGGCGGTCGGCGCGGTGGCGCTGATCTTTACTTCCGTGGCGATGATGGCGCTGATCGAGCGCGTTTTCAACCGCATCTGGCGCGTCAGGCAAGAGCGCCGCTGGGCCAAGCGCTTGCTGGTGTACTGGGGCTTGATCACGCTCGGGCCTCTGCTGATCGGCATCTCCCTGACGCTGACCTCGCAGGTTTTCATGGCCACCAGCAGCCTGGTGGGGGAGGTGCCCATCATCGGCGCGCTGTTTTATACGCTGGTGTCGCTGCTGCTGACCACGGGCGCCTTCACGATGCTGTACATGGCGGTGCCGAACCGCGTGGTCGACTGGCGCGACGCCGCCTGGGGCGGACTGGTGGCGGCGCTCGCCTTTGAAGTCGCCAAGCGCGGTTTCGCCATCTACATCCGCCAGTTCCCGAGCTATTCGAAGATTTATGGCACGCTGGCGGCGCTGCCGCTGTTCCTGGTGTGGATTTACCTGAGCTGGCTGATCACCCTGGTCGGCGCGCTGATCGTGGCGGCGCTGCCGGTGGTGAAATACGAGCGCTGGTGGTACCAGGCGGTGCCGGGCGGCGCCTTCGTCGACGCGATGGCCATCCTCAAGGTGCTGCACACGGCTTGCCATGTCGGCGATTCGGCCCTCGTCAGTGCCGGCGCGATCCGCGAGCGCACCCGTCTCGGCTTCGACGAGATGCAGGAATTGCTGGAAAAAATGGTCAAGGAGGGCTGGGTCGGCCGCGTCAACGTCGAGGCGCCGCTGCGGGTACAGTGGGGCAAGCGCGTCAGCGACGGCGCCGACCACTGGGTGCTGCTGGCCAACCTGGGCAAGCTGACGCTGGCCGATGTGTACCGCCTCTTCGTCTTCGGCGGCATGCCGGTCAACGCCGGCACCTCCAACGATTCCGAGGATCCGCGCGACGTCGAGGCCAGGCGCGAAAGCGCGCTCCTGGCGCGCCAGGTCGAAAGCGCCGTCGAGGACGGCCTGGGCCTGACGCTGGCCGAGCATTTCGGCCGCGGCAGCCGTTTGTGAAGCCTGACGGCTAGGACGGTGTGGCGAAGGCGAACAGCGCGTCGAGCACCGCGTCCGGCTGTTCGGCCATCATCTCGTGGCCGCAATCGACCTGCACCACCTGGCCATGGCCGATGGCCGCGGCCAGCAACTTGGTCGATTTCGGCGGCGTCATCATGTCGCGCTTGCCGAAGATGAACAGGGTCGGGCACCGCACCGCCGCCGCCGCCGTCTCTCCGCCGGCATAGTTATTACAGGCCGAGAAATCGGTATAAAAAACCTGGCCCGGGTTGATCCGGGCAATGTGCTGCTTGAGCCGGCGCGCGCCGCCCATCGCATAAAATCCGGGGCCGGGAAACGAGGGCTTTTGCGCGATCGACGAATGCGACCAGCCATTCACCGTGTCGATCGCCGCCGCCTCGTCGGTCCTGGCGGTTTCCAGCAGCGCCGCGGAGACCTTCATCGGATAAGCCGTTCCCAGCAGGGCCAGACGGCTGACGCGCTCCGGCGCAGAGCAGGCGGCCTGCAGCGCGACCAGCGATCCCATGCTGTGGCCGATCAGCAGCGCCTGGCGCACGCCGGCCGCGTCCAGCAAGGCCAGCAGCCAGGCCGCCAGCGCTTCGACAGTGGTTTTGGCCGCGCCCTTGCTGCGGCCGTGTCCCGGCAAGTCGACGGCCAGCACCTTGAAACCGTGATGGGCGAAATACCGGCTCTGCAAGGCCCACACCGAATGGTCGTTTTGCGCGCCGTGAATGAAAACGGCAGTTGGCTGCGCGCCGTCGAAGGCCTTGCCGCCGGTGTAGCAATAGGCATCCTCGCCTTCCACCTTGAACAGCATGTCAGCCTCCCTTCTGCGCCAGCTTCAGGCCGCGCGCCAGGTCTTCGATCAGGTCGGCGGCGTCTTCCAGGCCGACCGACAGGCGCATCGTCCCTTCGCCGATGCCGGCCGCGGCCAACTGGTCGGCCGGGACGCGGAAGTGGGTGGTGGAGGCGGGATGGATCACCAGCGACCTGGCGTCGCCGACATTGGCCAGATGCGAGAAAATCTTCAGCCCGTCGACGAAACGGCGGCCGGCGGCGCGGTCGCCTTTCAGCGTGAACGACAACACGGCGCCGCAGCCTTTCGGCAGCAGCGTCTGCGCCAGCGCGTAATCCGGGTGCGATGCCAGTTCCGGATATGCGACTGATTCGATGGCCGGATGCGACAGCAGGAAATCGATCACCTTGCGCGTGTTGCTCACATGGCGGTCCATGCGCAAGCCCAGCGTCTCGACGCCTTGCAGGATGGCGAAGGCGTTGTGCGGGCTCATGACGGCGCCGAAATCGCGCAAGCCTTCGCGCCGCGCGCGCAGCGCAAACGGCGCCACCGTCGATTCCTCGGCGAAGACCATGCCGTGGAAACCCTCGTAGGGCTCGCACAATTCGGCGAAGCGGCCGCTTTGATCGTAGGCGGCTTGCCAGTCGAAGGTGCCGCCGTCGACCAGCAAGCCGCCGATGGCGGTGCCGTGGCCGCACAGGAATTTGGTCGCCGAGTGGAACACCAGGTCGGCGCCGTGCTCGAAGGGACGCAGCAGATACGGCGTGGTGAAGGTCGAATCTAGCATCAGCGGCAAATGATGGTCGTGCGCCAGCGCCGCCACGGCCGGGATGTCCAGCACGTCGAGGCCGGGATTGCCCAGCGTTTCAGCGAACAGCACCCGGGTTTCGGGACGGATCGCGGCGCGCCAGGCGTCCAGGTCGCGCGGATCGACAAAGGTGGTGGCGATGCCGAAGCGCTTCAGCGTATAGGCCAGCAGGTTATGCGAGCCGCCGTACAGCGCGCGCGAGGCGACGATGTGCGAACCGGCACCGGCGATGGTGGCCAGGCCCAGGTGCATGGCCGCCTGGCCGCTGGCGGTGGCGATGCCGGCCACGCCGCCTTCGAGGGCGGCGATGCGTTCTTCCAGCACGGCGTTGGTCGGGTTCGAGATGCGCGAATACACATGGCCGGCGCGCTCCATGTTGAACAGCGCCGCGGCGTGGTCGGAATCCTTGAAGACAAATGAGGAAGTGAAATACACCGGCGTGGCGCGCGCGCCGGTGGCCGGGTCGGGCGCCGCGCCGGCGTGCAGCGAGAGGGTGTCGAAGCCTGGATAGGTGGGGCCGCTCATGGTATCTCCGTGATCTGTTTTTGTGGAACAGATCCTACCCTGATTTGGCTTGACAGGTCATCCGCGGCCGGCTTATGCGTCGGCTTATTCTTCGGCTTATTCGTGGGTGTTCAGCGAAGACGAGGCATGTTCGGTTTTCGGCTCGTTGCGGCCGGGACGGTCGTCGGCGCGCTCGCCCGCGCCGCTGAGTGCCGGCATGCCCGATCCCTTCGTGCCTTTCACTTCCCCGACCTTGGCGCTCTGGCGATCGCCCGGGGCAGGAACGCCCGGGGCACGATCGTCCGGGGCGACCTCGCCGACGTGCTCGTCCATCTGCGGCTGCATGCACTCGTTGTCGCCGAGCCGGGAATGCGGGTTGATCACGTCGTTGGCCGGGTGGCCGCTATTGACTGTGCCGCTGCCGAGCTTGCCGCCGCCCTGGTTGGCGTAGCGGTCGACTCCGGGACGGTAGGCGTCGGTCTTGTCCATGGCGCTGTTGCGGCCTTGATCTGTATGTTTGTCCGATTTCATTTTGGCCTCCGGTTTAAAACAGAGTAAAAACAGAGTAAACATCCTATCTTGCCCCGAGACAAGTCAACATAGGAACACTAGATGGTCTCCTGTAGGAGGATATGCCGCCATCATTTAAAGGCCGGAATCACACACGCCGGCCCTC
>DASYLQ010000624.1:0-6623 GCA_036009485.1 Janthinobacterium sp. | reverse complement strand
CGACGATGTGTGCGCAAGCGTGCAACGCTTATGGGAGGCGGGCCGGCGCCGCGACGCGCTGGCCCTGCTCTACCGCGCCACGCTGTCGCGCCTGGCCGAGCAAGACGGCTTGCCGCTGCAGCGCGGCGCCACCGAAGGCGATTGCCTGCGCCTGGCGCGCCAGGCCGCGCTGGAAGACCGGCTGGACGCAGGCAAGGCGGATGTGGCCGGCACCGTCACGCGGCTTTGGCTGGACGGCGCCTACGGCGGCCGCTGGCCCGACGCCGCGGCCGTCGCGGCCGGCTGTGCCGCGTGGCGCGGCCAGTTCGAGCGCAGCCGGGAGCCGGCGCCGTGAGCGCGCGCCCGCGCGCCGTGCCGCTGCTGGCCGGTCTGCTTTGCCTGTTGCTGGCCGCCGGCGCGGCCTGGGCCTGGTTGACCTTCATGGAAAGACGCCTGGAAGCGGTGCCCTTCGTGTCACCGGCGGCGCGGGCAAACGATATGCTGGCGGCGCAACGCCTGCTGGAAAGATATGGCCACCCGGTGCGCCTCGACGCCACGCTGGGCGAGACGCTGAGCCGCGCGCTGCCGGACGGCACGCTGATCCTGGCCGACCTGAATGGCCAGATGAGCGCCCGGCAGGCTGAGCAACTGCTGGCCTGGGTAAGGCGCGGCAATGTCTTGCTGACCATCCCGCGCTGGTCGCCCGAAGGCAAGCGGGACAGGCCCGAGGCGGCGCAGCCGCTGCCGCAGGCGCAGCTGGATCCGATCGGCGCCCGTACCGGCGTCGCGTTGAGTTTTCGCAGCAAGATCAGGGATGATTGCGATGCCGACGCCGATGCCGCGGCAGCCGCGCCGGGCGCCGCGCCGGGCGCCGCCGACGGCAAAAACCTGCATTACCTGGCTTGCCTGACGCTGCCGGGCGCGGCCGCGCCGCTGGCCCTGGAAACCCGCATGAGCGTGCTCCAGGATACCGTCCAGGCCGGCGGCCGCGCCGTAGCGCCGCTGTGGAGCGACCGCGAAGGCGTCGCCGTGCGCGCCTATGCCGAAGGGGCGGGACGCATCGTGCTGATGTCGGCGAATTTTTTCGAGAACGGCGTGCTGCGGCAGCAAGACCATGCCGAGCTGCTGCTCAAGCTGGCCGCGCTGGCGCCCGCCGCGCGCCAAGTGCTGATCGTCCAGCGCCTGGATGCGCTGCGCTGGTACCGCGCCCTGTGGCTGGCCTGGGGCCTGCCGCTGAGCGGCCTGGGCATTTTCCTGCTGTTGCTGTTCTGGCGCGCCGTGCGCCGTTTCGGCCCGCTGCTGCCGGAACCGGCGCAGGCGCGCCGCGCCCTGCTCCAGCATATCGAGGCCAGCGGCAATTGGCTGTGGCGCGCGCCCGGCGGCCGCGAACTGCTGCTGGCGGCGACGCGGCGCTGGACCGCCGCGCTGCTGCAGCGGCGCATGCCGGAATGGCCGCTCCTGGCGCCCGAAGAACAACTGCGCCGGCTGCTGCGCCTGACGCCGTTTTCCGCCGACGAATTGCGCAGCGCCCTGCAAGCACCGGCGGCGGCGCAGGCGCCCGTCTTTACCCGCCAGATCCAGATCCTTCAACAATTGAGGCAAGTCCATGAACGACATCAGCGACAGCAGGGATAACAACGCCGGCGCGGACAGCGGCGCCGCTTCCGCCATCGGCCCGCAACGCCTGGAACAGGCGCTCGACATCGTGCGCCGCATAGGCGCCGAAATCCGCCGCGCCGTGGTCGGGCAAGAGCAAGTCATCGACCAGGTGCTGGCCTGCCTGCTGGCCGGCGGCCACGTGCTGATCGAAGGCGTGCCGGGACTCGGCAAGACCCTGCTGGTGCGGGCGCTGGCGCGCACCTTCGCCGGCGAATTTGCGCGCATCCAGTTCACGCCGGACCTGATGCCGGCCGACGTCACCGGCCACGCCGTCTTCGACATGAAGCACCAGAGCTTCAGCGTGCGCAAGGGTCCGGTGTTCGCCCACCTGCTGCTGGCCGACGAGATCAACCGCGCGCCCGCCAAGACCCAGTCGGCGCTGCTGGAGGCGATGCAGGAACGGCAGGTAACGATCGAGGGCGAGGCGCATCCGCTGGCGCCGCCGTTCATGGTGCTGGCGACGCAAAATCCGCTCGAACACGAAGGGACCTATCCGCTGCCGGAGGCCCAGCTCGACCGCTTTCTGGTCAAGCTGCGCATCGGCTATCCCAGCCAGGAGGAAGAGGAAGCGATGCTGCGGCTGGTGACGCGCCAGCGCGTCGGCGACGGCCTCGACGTGGCGCAGCTGGCGGCGCTGGTCAAGCCCGAGACCATCGTCGCGCTGCAGCAGCTGGTGGCGCACATTCGCGTCGACGACAGCGTCGCCGCCTACGCGGTGCGGCTGGTGCGGGCCAGCCGCGACTGGCCCGGCATCGCCATCGGCGCCGGTCCGCGCGGCAGCATCGCGCTGGTGCGCATGGCGCGGGCGCTGGCCCTGCTGGCGGGGCGCGACTACGCGACGCCGGACGATATCAAGGCCGCCAGCCTGCCGGTGCTGCGCCACCGCATCGCCATCGCGCCGGAAAGCGAACTGGATGGCCTCGACAGCGACGCCGTGCTGCAAGGCCTGGTGCAGCAGACCGCCGCGCCGCGCGCCTGACCCCTGGGGGCCATTTGTACCGCCAAATAAAACCCCGAAAACCCCGGCCCGGACGCCGGATCGACGCGGCGACTGTCCCGTCCCGCGCCGCGTCCATGCACCGGGTGGCGCCATGATGCCTTCGCCGCGCCTGCTGCTGATCGTCCTGGCCTGGGCCGCGGCCGGCGCGCCCGCCGGCGCCTGGGATGCGGCGACGGCCCTGTGGTATGGCGCCGGCCTGCTCCTGCTGCTGGCCGCCGGCCTGGATGCCTGGCTGGCGCGGCGCGCGCCGCCGCTGCGGCTGGAGCGCAAGGCGGCCCGCGTCTGGCCGGTGGGGGTCTGGAATACAGCGGCGCTGAGCATCCATAACGAAGGCGGACGGCGCCTGCGCATCGAATTGTTCGACGATTATCCGGGCGGCTGGGAGATGCAGGGCTTGCCGTACGCCGGCGCCATCGCCGCCGGCGCCTTCAGCGAAATCGGCTACCGGCTGCGTCCGGACCGGCGCGGCGACGCCCGCTTCGGCGCGCCGCATCTGCGCGTGCTGTCGCCGCTGGGATTGTGGCAGGGCCTGTGGCGCATCGGGCCGGCCGAGGCGGTGAAAGTGTTCCCCGATTTTTCCACGCTGCTGGGCCACACGCTGCAGGCGACCGGCAGGCGCACGCCGTCCAGCGGCGCGCTGCGCAAAAGACGCCGCGGCGAAGGCACCGACTTCCGGCAGTTGCGCGATTTCCGCCAAGGTGATAGCCAGCGTGCCATCGACTGGAAGGCGACGGCGCGGCGGCACAAACCCATCAGCCGCGAATACCAGGAAGAGCGCGACCAGCAAGTGGTGTTCTTGCTCGACACCGGCCGGCGCATGCTGGCCGAGGACGCCGGCGCCAGCCATTTCGACCACGCGCTGAACGCCGTGCTGACGCTGGCCTTCCTGGCGCAAAAACAGGGCGACGCGGTGGGATTGATGACCTTCGGCGCAGCGGACACGGCCAGCGCCGCGCTGCCCGGGCGCTGGCTGGCGCCGCAAAAAGGCCGCGCCGGTTTCGACCGCTTGCTGGCCGGCCTGTACGATGTGCAGGCGGCGGAAACGGCGCCCGACTATGCCCGGGCCGCCGCCGCGCTGCTGGCCAAACTGGGCAAGCGCGCCTTCGTGGTGTTGATCACCAACCTGCGCGACGAGGACGACCAGGCGATGCGTAGCGCCTGCGAGCTGATCGGCGCCAAACACATGGTCCTGTGCGCCAGCCTGCGCGAAAAGGCGCTCGACCAGGCCGTCGCGGCGCCGGTCGACGGCTTCGGCGACGCCTTGCGCCAGTCCGCCGCCATGCATTACCTGCAGCAGCGCCGCGACGCCATCGGGCGCCTCGGGCTGGCGCGCGGCCGGTTGGTCGACGTCGCGCCGGACCAGCTCGGCCTGGCCCTGGTCGACCGCTACCTGGATATCAAGGAGAGCGGCCAGTTATAGGGCAAGGGCATCTATGGATCCGCAGGCGGCCGCAGCAGGCCGGCGGGCGATACCCGGCCTTACAGCTGGTTGGCGTGCTGGACGGCGTGGGCGCGCTGGACATAGGTTTGGTAGGCGGGAATCGCCACCGCCGCCACGATGCCGATCACCGCAACTATCGGCAGCAGCAAGCCGCCGATGATGACCAGCGTGGTATTTTTCGCCGGCGGCAAGCCATATTTGTTCGGCCCCTGCATGCCGCGGCCGAAAGTCAGGTACAGCCCAATGATGACGTTCACCAGCGGGACCAGCGCCAGCACGGCCAGCCAGCCTGTATGGCCGAGGTCATTCAAGCGGCGTTTCGCCATCGCGACGGTAAAAGCGACGATCGGGATATACAGGATATAAATCAAACTCTTGAATGCGGCGCCGTCCACGGCGAGGCCAAACAGACTTTTTGCAGCAATCAGAATAATCGCCATCACGATTCCGCCGACCAGGGCGCCGGCGGCTCCATAGGCCAGATAGCGCAAGCGCCCTATCCTGCCTTGCAGGGAAAATATTCTCGGATCGTAGCTGTCATTATTCGAACCGGACTCGGAGAAAATGGTACCGGGCGCGGAATATGGATTGGTCAAGATCGGCTCCTGTCGAATGATTGATTGACGGGGACCTAGAAAAACCTACTGTGCAGCCCGCTCTCGCGTCTCCGTTGCTCACCGTACCTGCGTACGGCTCCGCTACTCAACGCGATATCGGGCTTGCTCGCGACGGTTTTTCGAGGCCCCTGTAATTGCTTATTAAAAATATTAATATTTTTTGAGGCAACACTGCGACATGCGGCCGTTTCATCCAGCTTTTCCATCCTTGAACCGGCATCGGATAAGCCGCCCGCGTCAAGCATTCATTCTGCCTGGATTTATCGCGAATATTCTCTCCAATATGCGCGGCCGCTTAAGTTCCCGCAATCACCGCTAAATAAAGCCGGCCCCCGGACCCAGCCTATTCAATGAAATCGGTCGAATCCGCTTCGCGCAGCTGGGGTTGGCTTATGTAATGGCTGCCGAAGCGGCGGCCGACACCGGGAAAGGTGTAGAGGATTCAAGCATCGCTTGCCCGCAGAGCTATTTAATTGCAGACAACAGTGCGGGAGCGCCAAACTCCTCTAATTTCGCGTGGGACCTGACAAAGTATTGTGTCCAGAAGTCTTGCAATGCAGCCATCGTCTTCGTATCCCGATACTGAAACGGCGGCTTGGCGGCGGCCTTTGCCTTTCCATCCGGTGAAATCAGGCCCGCTCCCATGACATACACCGATGCGCCGCCGAAGTCGCCGAACATTTTTTCTGCCTCCGTTTTTCTTAGCTCAGCGGCAGGATCAATTTTACGGACGCCGTTGTTTTGATAGAAGCTGGAAATCGCTGAATTTTCAAGCATATCGGACACGAGCAAAACCGTGCGTGTCGGCGATTTCGATTCCTTCACCACCTTGGCCAAAGCGAACAGGCTGCCTTCAATGTCAGATTTGGCGAGCTCAAACGAACTGTCGCGCAGAACCTGGCCTATTGCATTTCTCGTTATCGTCAGCCCGTACTCCGCCTGCCCTTTCAGGCAGGCATCGAAGGACGTAAGTTTGGGAACGCTGACCGAATCTCGCAACTTGGGATCAATGCTTACCTCAAGTGCGCCTGAAGTGACAATATCGAGATATCTGCCTTGTGAATACGCCGAGAAACGATAAATGGCAAATTCAGTGCCGGCAGCGATTTGCGGCCGCACCAAGTCCCACAGCGAGCGTTTAAGGCTATCGTCGAGCACCACCGTTTCATCCAGCACAATATAAAAGGAGCGTTGCGCCGCCTTGGGTTTAATGTCCAGTTTACCGGCGGTATAGCAGCTCGGAACCTGATTGATGGCAGAACCAGCCACAGCGCTAATTGATGCGATTGACATGATGCCCGCAAGGCAGATTTGAAATACTGAAACGCGCATACTATTTCCTTACAGGATATCGTCGAGCTCTTGGCCCAGCGCCGCATTACGCTGGGCGGCCCGGGCATCTTCTTCATCCCGCAGTCTGGCTTCCTTGCGCGCCTTGAGCACCGACGTGACGGCAATTCGAAGCTCGTCATTCAGACCAAGCAAAAAATGCTTGGCACCTTCTTTGTCCGCGCCGAATTGCTCGACCTTGGCAACAACGTCCGATACCGACAGTGGCGCCGGGCGAATGCCAAGCTCTGGCGCTGGCGCTGCCTGAGGCACAACGATGGGCGTTGCGGCCCGGGCAAGCGGCGCCGGAGTATCCAGCGTCGCTTGCCGGTGTTCAGCGTGACTGACATGACGTTCGAGCAGAAAATTCTCAAACGTGTTCTTCAGGCCGAGTCCGATATTGGCATTTCGTTCGGCCAGGCGCTGCTGCAAAGTGCTCAATTTCGCTTCAGCCGCATTTAAAATTGGATTAAAGTAACGCGTGTAGTCGTCGAACGTCGAGAAACCCAGCGTACTCTTGTAGGCATCCTTACTATTCTTTCCTGCAAATCCCCATTTGTATCCAGCGATGATGCCGACGATCTGCGTCACCACAAAA
>DASYLQ010000623.1:0-5924 GCA_036009485.1 Janthinobacterium sp. | reverse complement strand
GCCGGCGTCGACTACCGCGGCCGGGCGCTGGAACAGGTCGAGTCATATTACACGCCGCTGGGCGCGGCGGCCGACAAGGCGCTGCGCAAGGCCTACGCCAGCGTGGCCGAGACCGTCGACGAAGATCCGCGCATCCAGATCGAGGGCCGCGAATTGCGCTGCCTGCGCCGCGCCGGGGGTATCATCTGGTTCGATTTCGCCACCTTGTGCGGCGGGCCGCGCTCGCAAAACGACTACCTGGAAATCGCCAGCCGCTTCCATACGGTGATATTGTCGGGGATTCCAGAGATGTCGGCCGGGATGTCATCGGAGGCGCGCCGCTTCACCTGGCTGATCGACGTGTTCTACGACCAGAAGGTGAAGCTGCTGATGTCGGCCGCCGTGCCGCCGGAAGAGCTGTACACGAATGGCATGCTGTCGAATGAATTTCAGCGTACGGTGTCGCGCATCGTCGAGATGCAGTCGCGGGAATATATGGAAAAAAAACAGCGCGGCGCAGCCGATGCGATCGTTTGACCTTGTTGAGAATGATGAAGGAATGATGGATATGGCAGCTCAGATGAATACAACAGGCAGGGCGCTGGCCGTGGCGCTGGCGCTGGCCGGGCTGGCGCTGGCCGGGCCGGCTTCGGCGCAGCAGGCGCCGGTGGTCGAGCATACGCCGGTTGCGGTGCCGCCGCCGCCGCAACCGAAGGTGCCGGCCACCCGTTCGGACGAGGAGGCCGACGCCAAGCTGGCCGACGTCAAGGCGCGCCGCGCCGCCGTCGAGGCCAAGTACATCGACGACGAGCGCGCTTGCTACGACAAGTTTTTCGCCACGAACTGCATCGACAAGATCAAGGAAACCCGCCGCGTCACGCTGGCCGGCCTGCGCGCCATCGAAGTCGAGGCCAGCCATTTCAAGCGCGCCTATGCGGTGGAAAAACGCGACCAGGCGCTGCTCGAGCAAGACCGCAAGATGCAAGCCGACGCCGCCGAGCGCGCCGCCCGCGCCGCCGCGCCGCCCAAGGCTCCCGAGGCCAGGCAGGAAGCCCGTCCCGACGCGCTGACGCCGGCCCAGCGCAAGGTGCAACATGCGGCCAAGGTCAAGCGCCAGCAGGCCCAGGATGCGGCCGACGCCGGCAAGCGCGCCGCGAACGCCGCCGCCTTTGAAAAGAAACAGCTGACCTCGGCGCAGCACGAGCGTGACCTGGAAGTCAAGCAGGCGGCAAAAGCGGAAAAGCTGCGCAAGAAGGAGGCCGATGACGCGGCGGCGGCGGCGGCCGATGCCGCGGCAGCCGCCGCCGCTGCCAAGAAGAAGTAAACCGCCGGCGCCGTTGCTGTGATGGACAATTAAACGGCCCGGCCCATCTTTTGCACCACGTAGTCGGGCACTTCGCGCGGCGGCTTGATCAGCTTGACGATGGCCATCGTACAATTGTCGCCCTTGCCGTCGGCGCGCTCGGTGGTCTTGTTGATCAACAGCTCGGCGGCCTGGCGCGGCGAATTCCTGGCCACCACGGCGGCCAGTTCCACATCGGCAAAATACTGCCAGAGTCCATCCGAGCACAGCATGAATGCATCACCGGCCTGCAGCGGCGCGTGGCTGCCGATGCTGATGAACGGGTCCTTCAGCCTGTTGCCGAGTACGTTGGCCAGCAGTTTGGAATTGCGGTGCTTTTTGGCGGCGTCCGGCGGCAAGCCGTCTTGCCGGACCAAGTGTTCGACATAGGCGCTGTCATTGCTGCGCTGCGCGCACTGGCTGTTGGAAAAACGATACAGGCGCGAATCGCCGACATGGGCCCAGACCGCCTGGCCGGCCGGCGTCAGCAGCAGCAGGACCAGCGTGCCTTGTGCTTCCCTGCTGGCGACCAGGGGATTCATCTTGATGATGGCGTGGGCTTCCTCGGCGATATTGCGCAGCAGTTCAGCCAGGCGTTCCAGGCTGGGGGCGTCGCCGGGGCGGAATTCGTCGAACAGGTGCTTGCTGGTATGTAGCACCTGCTCCGAGGCGATCGCTCCGCCGTTGAGGCCGTCGGACAGCACCGCCATCACGTAGCCGGGCGCGCGCGCGCTGCCATACAGCGCGGCGCGGTCGTTTTGTTGCGGCCGGCTACCGATATGCTGGGCCGTTCCTGCTTCGATTTTATATGAACTCATAAAAACACTGTATCCTCGCCTGCTTCGTGGACCACCGGGACGCGCTCCGGCTTGCCGTGCCCGCTTGCGGTGTCCGCTCGCCGCCCCGGCATGAATCCAGGTTGGCGGCAACGTCGCTGTAGATTAAACTATGCACCTGCGAGCAGTTTTGTTGCAAGCAAAGTTTGTTGATCAGGCGAAACTATTGGCGTTGATTGTATGCGGATTTGACCACTGTCCTGAACTATTTGTAACAAATTGCCAAGAATACGACACATGACCGATACCCAGGAAATACAGCGGCGCCTGATTGAGCTCGATGTTGAACATCGGGACCTGGATGCCGTCATTGAGCTGCTGATCCTCGATGGCCACCACGACCAGTTGCAGTTGCGCCGCCTGAAGAAGCGCAAACTGCAGCTGAAAGATTACATCACATTGCTTAAAATGCAATTGGTGCCCGATGTCCCGGCCTGAGGTGCGCCTGGCGCCCCGGCCCTACCGAAGCTCATTTTGACCGATTCCGACCTGATGCCGACCGGCCAGGCTGCCGATGCCGGCGCCATTGCCGCTGTTGCCGCCGACCCTATTGCCGCGCAAGCCAGTCCCGCGCCCGCAGCCTTCAGGGAGTCCGGCAAATACGATGCCGAGATCGAGCGCCTGTTCGGCGCCGGCGGCCCGCTCGGCCCGGCCGTCGGCAGCTATCGCCCGCGCCGTTCGCAAACCGAGATGGCGAAAGCCATCGCCACGGCCATCGCCGGCCAGACCACGCTGATCGCCGAGGCCGGTACCGGCACCGGCAAGACCTTCGCCTACCTGGTGCCGGCGCTGATGTGGGGCGGCAAGACCATCGTCTCGACCGGCACCAAGAACTTGCAAGACCAATTGTTCCTGCGCGATATCCCGACCGTGCGCGCGGCCTTGCGGGCGCCAGTCTCGGTGGCGCTGCTGAAGGGGCGCTCCAACTACGTTTGCCATTATCATCTCGAGCGCACGCTGCAAAACGGCCGCATGACCTCGCGCGACGACATCGGCCACCTGCGCGAAATTTCCCGCTTCATCAAGATGACCAATTCCGGCGACAAGGCGGAATTGACGAAAGTGCCGGAAAACGCCCAGATCTGGAACCTGGTCACTTCCACCCGCGATACCTGCATGGGCGCCGAGTGCCAGTATTACCAGGATTGTTTCGTCATGAAGGCGCGCAAGGAAGCCCAGCAGGCCGACGTGGTGGTGGTCAACCACCACCTGTTTTTCGCCGACGTGGCGCTGAAGGATACCGGCGTGGCCGAGCTGCTGCCGTCGGCCAACACCATCATCTTCGATGAGGCGCACCAGTTGCCGGATACGGCCACGCTGTTCTTCGGAAATACCGTCTCGACTTCGCAAATCCTTGAACTGTGCCGCGACGTGCTGGCCGAAGGCCTGGCGCATGCGCGCGACGGCGCCGACTGGGCCAAGACGGTGACGGTGGTGGAAAAGGCGGCGCGCGACCTGCGCCTGAGCTTCCCGCAAGACATCGTGCGCCTGTCGCTGCCGCAGATTGCGCCGTCCAGCGATTTTTTCCCCGCGCTGGAAACACTGAAGGATGAGCTGGACGGCTTGATCGCCGTGCTGGAAACCCAGGCCCAGCGCGCCGAAACGCTGGAGCAATGCCGCACCCGCGCCATCGAACTGGCGCAGCAACTGAAGGACTGGAAAGCCGATCCCAAGGCCAAGGTGGCGCCGGGCCAGGAAGCGGTGCTGTGGGTCGAGGCTTTTTCCAGTTCGCTGCAATTGCACCAGACCCCGCTGTCGATCGCGCCCATCTTCAACAGCCAGCGCGAAGGCGTGCCGCGCAGCTGGATCTTCACGTCGGCGACGCTGGCGGTGAAAAACGATTTCAAGCATTTCGCCGAGCAGATGGGCCTGGCGGGCGAACCGGCGCAATCCTGGCCCAGCCCTTTCGATTACGGCAGCCAGGGCTTGCTGTTCGTGCCGCAAAACCTGCCGCAGCCGAACGCCCTCGGCTATACCGACGCCGTCATCGATTGCGCGCTGCCGATCATCGAGGCGGCCGGCGGGCGCACCTTTTTCCTTTGCACCACGCTGCGCGCCGTCAACCGCGTGGCCGAGCGGCTGCGCGATGAATTTGCCAAGCGCAACTTGCCCTTTCCCTTGTTTGTCCAGGGCGAACGTGGCCGCACCGAATTGCTGGACCAGTTCCGCGCCGCCGGCAACGCCGTGCTGATCGGCAGCCAGAGTTTCTGGGAAGGCGTGGACGTGCGCGGCGATGCGCTGTCGCTGGTGATCATCGACAAGCTGCCGTTCGCACCGCCCGACGATCCGGTGCTGGCGGCGCGCATCGAAGTGATGGAAAAGCAGGGCATGAACGGTTTCATGCATCACTCGCTGCCGGAAGCGATCATCAACCTGAAGCAGGGTGCCGGACGGCTGATCCGCGACGAGGGCGACCGCGGCGTGCTGATGATCTGCGACCCGCGCCTGATTTCCAAGCCTTACGGCAAGCGCATCTGGCAAAGCTTGCCGCCGTTCAAGCGCACCCGCGAGACGGCCGACGTGCTGGCTTTTTTCAAGCCGGCCGCCGGGCCGGATGAAGACGCCGCAGAGCAAACTCAACTTTAAACAAGCTCAGCTTCAAGCCGCCGGCCTCTGCGCCGGCGTTTTTTTTCCTTTGCCGCCATGCCGCGTAACGCCTCAGGCTGACACATCTTTGCTCTTGCACAAAACACTGGCGATGCAGCTCATTAGAGTTGCACAGGGCCGCACAAACCAGCAGGCAGGAAGCAGGGAGCGATGACATGACAATCCGCTACGGCTGTTTCTTCAGCTATGCCCATGGCCAGCATGCGTTCATGAGCAAGTTCAAGAATGACTTGATCGATGCGCTCAAATGTTATCTGGAGCCGCATTTCGATACCGAGAGCGAGTTATTCGTCGACAGCGAGCAACTGGGCGGCGGCGACGACCTGGACAGCCGCATCGCCCGCGCGCTGTGCGAAAGCGTGTGTATGATCGTTATCTATACCCCCAAATACGAAGCCCATCCCTACACCCGGCGCGAATTCGCGGCGATGCAGCTGATCGAGGCCGAGCGCAGCCTGTGGTATCCAATGCCCAGCCATTTGATCATTCCGGTGATCATGACGCGCCATCCGGTCAGCCTGCCGCCGCAGATCAGCGGACCCGGCATGTATGTCGATTTTTCCCGCTACACGCTGGCCACCGGCGACCTGAAGACCAATCCGGACTATTTGCCCGACATCCAGAAGATCGTCCAGCGCATCGCCCGCCATTACCACCTGTTGAAAAACGCCGCCCCCGCCGAACACGATTGCGGCCGCTTCGTGTTGCCGGACATTCCCCCGGAATGGCGGGCCATTCCGCCTCCTAACTTCCCACGTTAAAGGTTTGCCATGGAACTCAATCGCCTGTTCCTCCCACCGCTGACCGCGCCCGGTGAAGTCGTCACTTTTTATTCCTACAAGGGCGGCACCGGCCGCACCATGGCCCTGTCGAATATCGCGATCCTGCTGGCCAGGCGGCAAAACGCCACGGTGCCGGTGTTGATGATCGACTGGGACATGGAAGCGCCTGGCCTGCACCATTATTTCGACCAGGGCGAGGAGGGCCCCGGCGGCCCCGGCGTGCTGGAGTTTTTCGAGGCTTGCCGCGCCGAACTGGCGCTGCGCAGCCGCGCCGCAGGCCCGGCGCGCGACGATGCCGAGCTGGCGCGCGAAGTGCTGGGCGCCATCGACTGGGAGCAGTACGTGGTGCGGGTCGACCAGAGCAGCCCGCTGTACCTG
>DASYLQ010000622.1:0-5779 GCA_036009485.1 Janthinobacterium sp. | reverse complement strand
GTGGTCACGCCGGGACTGTTCGTGCAGAAGATCGTCAAGGTCGAGCGCGTCGCGACGAGCGCCGGCGGATTCAAGCAACTGGCCTGAGGAACTTCACCCATGAGCACCCAGCAGCAGCAACAGCAAAGCGCCGCCACGGCGGCCGGCGCCACCGGCGGCCCGACCGCCGCCGAATCGGCCGCCCAGGGCGGCGGCGGCAAGCCCGTGCCGAAGGCGGCGAGCGGCCCGAAGTGGTCGCGCGACCAGATGGCCCGGCGCGTCGCGCAGGACATCCCCGACGGCGCGGTCGTCAACCTCGGCATCGGCCTGCCGACGCTGGTCGCCAACCACCTGCCCGAAGGCCGCGAGGTGGTGCTGCACAGCGAGAACGGCGTCATCGGCATGGGCCCGGCGCCGGCTGCCGGCGAGGAGGACTACGACCTCATCAACGCCGGCAAGCAGCCGGTGACGCTGCTGCCCGGCGGCTGCTTCTTCCATCACGCCGACAGCTTCGCCATGATGCGCGGCGGCCATCTCGACGTTTGCGTGCTGGGCGCCTTCCAGGTCGCGGCCAACGGCGACCTGGCCAACTGGCATACCGGCGCGCCCGACGCCATCCCGGCCGTCGGCGGGGCGATGGACCTGGCCATCGGCGCCAAGAAAACCTATGTGATGATGGAATTGCTGACCAAGTCCGGCGACAGCAAACTGGTCGAGGCTTGCACTTATCCGCTGACCGGGGTCGGCTGCGTCAGCCGCGTGTATACCGACCTGGCGGTGATCGACGTCGGCCCGGGCGGCGCCAAGGTGCTGGAACTGGCCGACGGCCTCGGCTTCGACGCGCTGCAAAAACTCATCCCCGTGGCGCTGGCCGACGCCCGCTGATCCGCTTCTTCAAGGAGAATGTTCATGACCCACGCCTTTATCTGCGACGCCCAGCGCACCCCGTTCGGCCGCTACGGCGGCAGCCTGTCCACGGTGCGCGCCGACGACCTCGGCGCCATCCCGCTGCGCGCGCTGATGGCGCGCAATCCCCAGGTCGACTGGGAAGAAGTCAGCGACCTGGTCTATGGCTGCGCCAACCAGTCCGGCGAAGACAACCGCAACGTCGCGCGCATGGCCGGGCTGTTGGCCGGCTTGCCGATGCGCGTGCCGGGCGTGACCCTGAACCGCCTGTGCGGTTCCGGCCTGGACGCCATCGGCACGGCGGCGCGCGCCATCAAGAGCGGCGAGGCGGGACTGATGATCGCCGGCGGCGTCGAAAGCATGAGCCGCGCGCCCTTCGTCATGGGCAAGGCCGACAGCGCCTTTTCGCGCGCCATGAAAATGGAAGACAGCACCATGGGCTGGCGCTTCGTCAACCCCTTGATGAAGGCGCGGTACGGCGTCGACACGATGCCGGAAACGGCGGAAAACGTCGCCGCCGAATTCGGCGTCAGCCGCGCCGACCAGGACCGCATGGCCCTGGCCAGCCAGATGAAAGCCATCGCCGCCCAGGACGCCGGCTTTTTCGATGCCGAGATCGCGCCGGTGACGCTGACGCCGAAAAAGGGCGACCCCGTCATCGTCGCCAGGGACGAGCATCCGCGCGCGACCTCGCTGGAAGCGCTGGCGAAACTGAAGCCGGTGGTGCGGCCCGAAGGCAGCGTCACGGCCGGCAATGCCTCCGGCATCAACGACGGCGCCGCGGCGCTGCTGATCGCCGACGAAGCCAGCGCCGGCAAATATGGCCTGGCGCCGCGCGCCCGCGTGGTGGCCATGGCCACAGCCGGCCTGGCGCCGCGCCTGATGGGCATGGGCCCCTTGCCGGCGACGCTGAAAGTGCTGGCGATGACCGGCATGAGCCTGGCCGATTTCGACGTGATCGAATTGAACGAGGCGTTTGCGGCCCAGGGCCTGGCCGTGATCCGCCAACTGGGGCTGCGGGACGACGATGTCCGCATCAACCCGAACGGCGGCGCCATCGCGCTGGGCCATCCGCTGGGCGCCTCCGGCGCGCGCCTGGCCATGACGGCGGTGAATCAATTGCACAGTGTGCAAGGTCGCTTTGCTTTGTGTACCATGTGCATCGGCGTAGGGCAGGGCATCGCCATGATCCTCGAACGCGTGTAACAGGGCGCAACAACAGGGCGCAACAACGGCGTAGAGGGCGCCCCCTTGAAACGAACAAAACAATAAAGAGACGACATGACGCAACAAGCTGATTCACATTCAATCGCCCAAATGGATGCGCGCCAGCGTATTTTCGCCATCTGCGGCGCCTCCTCGGGCAATCTGGTGGAGTGGTTCGACTTTTACATCTATTCCTTTTGCGCACTGTATTTTTCCTCGGCGTTTTTCCCGAAAGGCAATCCGACGACGCAGTTGCTGAACACCGCCGGCATCTTCGCCGCCGGCTTCCTGATGCGTCCCGTCGGCGGCTGGCTGTTCGGTCGCATCGCCGACCGCTACGGCCGCCGCCGCTCGATGATGATCTCGGTGCTGATGATGTGCGGCGGTTCGCTGATGATCGCCGTGCTGCCGACCTACGCCGCCATCGGCACGCTGGCGCCGGCGCTGCTGCTGGTCGCGCGCCTGTTCCAGGGCCTGTCGGTGGGTGGCGAATACGGCACCAGCGCAACCTATATGAGCGAAGTGGCGGAATCGGGCCGGCGCGGCTTTTTCGCTTCCTTCCAGTACGTCACGCTGATCGGCGGCCAGTTGCTGGCGCTGCTGGTGCTGGTCACCCTGCAGCAATTGCTGACGCCGGCGGAATTGAAGGAATGGGGCTGGCGCATACCCTTCGTCTGCGGCGCGGCGGCGGCGCTGATTTCGCTGATGCTGCGCAAGTCGCTGACCGAAACCACCACCGAGGCTGAGCGCTCGAGCAAGCACGCCGGCAGCCTGCGCGGCCTGCTGCTGCACCGGCGCGCCTTTGTCACCGTGCTCGGCTTCACGGCCGGCGGCTCGCTGATCTTTTACACCTTCACCACCTATATGCAGAAATACCTGGTCAACACGGTCGGCATGAGCACCGAAATGGCCAGCGCCGTGATGACGGTGGCCTTGCTGGCGTATATGTGCATGCAGCCGCTGTTCGGCGCCATGTCGGACCGTATCGGCCGGCGCACGTCGATGCTGTGGTTCGGCGGCCTGGCGACCTTTTGCACGGTGCCGCTGATGCTGGTGCTGCGCGACGTGCACAGCCCCTATATGGCCTTCGTGCTGATCGTCTGCGCGCTGGCCATCGTCAGCCTGTACACCTCGATCAGCGGCTTGATCAAGGCGGAAATGTTTCCGACGGAAATACGCGCGCTGGGCGTCGGCCTGTCGTATGCACTGGCCAACGCGATCTTCGGCGGCTCGGCGGAATATGTCGCCCTGTGGTTCAAATCGGTTAACCTGGAGCCAAATTTCTATTGGTACGTTACAGTGATCTGCGCGCTGGCCTGGTTTGTCGCCTACCGCATGCCCGAGCCCAGCCGTTCCGGCCTGATGAAATAAAATAGCGGAACGCAAGAACACCAATCTCAAGGAGTGGATATGAAATATGTAATCGATGCGCCGGTTCCGGCGACCGTCCCGGTGGCCGGCAGCGATGAAGTCTTCCCGGTGCGCCGCATTTACTGCGTCGGCCGCAACTATGTCGAGCATGCCAAGGAAATGGGCCACAGCGGCCGCGAAGCGCCGTTCTTTTTCATGAAGCCGGCCGACGCGATCTTGCCTGTGCCTTATGGCACGCTGGGCGAATTGCCGTATCCAGAACATACCGCGGACCTGCACCATGAAGTGGAACTGGTCGCCGCGCTCGGCAAGGGCGGCAAGAATATTGCGGCCGCCGACGCCATGTCGCATATCTGGGGTTACGCCGTCGGCCTGGACATGACGCGCCGCGACTTGCAGGGCGAAGCCAAGAAACTGGGCCGCCCTTGGGACACCGGCAAGGCTTTCGATTTTTCCGCGCCGATCGGCCCCATCCATCCCGCCGCCGCCTTGCAAGGCATCGAGCACGCCACCATCTCACTGGTGGTCAACGGCCAGCAGCGGCAGAAGAGCACGACCGACAAGATGATCTGGAATATCGCCGAAACCATCGAGCACCTGTCGAAATACTTCACCTTGCAAGCCGGCGACCTGATTTACACCGGCACCCCGGAAGGCGTGGCGGCATGCCGGAAAGGCGACTTGCTGGAATGCGGCATCGGCGGCCTGGGCGAGCTGCGCGTCAAGCTGGTCTGATCGCAGGCCGGCTGCTCACGCCCATTGCAGGAGTTTCATGATGAATACCGTGTATGACATCATCCAGCCCGAACGCAGCGTGATCGATGCGCTGGCCGGTCCGGCCGTCCTTGAATTCGGCACCGGCTGGTGCGGCTTTTGCCAGGGCGCCCAGCCGCTGGTGGCGCAAGCGCTGGCCGGCTATCCGACGTTGCGCCACATGAAGGTGGAAGACGGTCCCGGCCGCCCGCTGGGTCGCTCCTTCCGCGTCAAATTGTGGCCGACGCTGATCTTCCTGCGCGACGGCAAGGAGGTCGCGCGGGTGGTCCGGCCCAACGACCTCGACGAGTTGAAAAAAGCCCTGGCGGCAGCGCTGGGCTGAGCTGCAAGGGCCGCCCGGCGCTGTTCTTGATTTTCCTGCCGGCTGCCGGCGGCGCCGGCTCTGGCGGTCAGTTGATCTTTCAGTTAGTATCCCTGGCAACGCGCGCTCCGGACGCTCCGGAGCGCGCGCTTGCAAATGCACCCCGCTTCCCCAATGCAAACAAGGGATAGTCACGCTCACCCGGCGACAGGCGGACCGGCATTTTCCGGCGCAGCCCTATCCGGCCGCGCCGGGAGCATGCCGCCCGGCCTGGCTGAAAGACTTTTGCCTGCAGGAGCGCACCCGTCAACCTCCCAGGAAGGAGACCATCAATGAGTCAGCTTCACCCCGGTACGGTCAAGGTCAATTCTCCTGGCACCGTGCTGTTCGCCAGCCTGATCGGCACCACGATCGAGTTTTTCGATTTCTATATCTATGCGACCGCCGCAGTCCTGGTATTTCCCAAACTGTTTTTCCCTGCGTCCGACCCGGCCGCGGCCACCCTGCAATCGCTGGCCACCTTCGCCATTGCCTTTTTCGCGCGGCCCATCGGTTCGGCCATCTTCGGCCATTTCGGCGACCGCATCGGCCGCAAGGCGACGCTGGTGGCGGCCTTGCTGACGATGGGCCTGTCGACCGTGATCATCGGCCTGCTGCCGACCTATGCGACGATCGGCACCGCCGCGCCTCTGCTGCTGGCCCTGTGCCGTTTCGGCCAGGGCCTCGGCCTGGGCGGCGAATGGGGCGGGGCGGTCTTGCTGGCGACGGAAAATGCGCCGCCGGGCAAGCGCGCCTGGTACGGCATGTTCCCGCAACTGGGCGCGCCGATCGGCTTTTTTCTCTCGGGCGGGATTTTCCTGCTGCTCAGCCAGACGCTGGGCGACCAGCAGTTTTTCAACTTCGGCTGGCGCATCCCTTTCCTCACCAGCGCCATCCTGGTCATCGTCGGCCTGTACGTGCGCCTGAAGATCACTGAAACGCCGGCCTTCCAGCAAGTGCTGGACAAGAACGAGCGCGTCAAGGTGCCGGTGCTGACCGTGTTCGCCGAGCATGGCCGGGCGCTGGTGCTGGGCACGCTGATCGCCATGGCGACCTTCGTGCTGTTTTACCTGATGACGGTGTTCGCGCTAAGCTGGGGCACCACCGCCCTGCATTATTCGCGCCGCGATTTCCTGGTCCTGCAATTGTTCGCCGTAGTCTTTTTCGCGCTGACGATCCCGCTCGCCGCCGTGCTGGCCGACC
>DASYLQ010000621.1:0-5529 GCA_036009485.1 Janthinobacterium sp. | reverse complement strand
TTTCTTCATGGCGGTCTCCGGATTAATCTTTGTGACGTGAGCGTGAAGGAAATCCCGGTGCCGCGGCGCCGTTCAGATGTTTTAAGAATACGCTGAAAATACGCCAAAGTTATGTCTATAGGAAACTTTTTAAGCAAGTGTTGTTAATTGGATTACCTTCAGGAAACGTCAAGGTCTGGCCTTTTCGCTATCCAGGCGGTAAGCCGGGTGGCCGGGCTGGCTTGCACCCGCCTGGATGTGTCAAAATGCAATTTCCTGTTTACCTATTCGATGAGATCCCCATGACCTTGCCGCCCCGTTCCAAGCCACCGCGCTCCATCGCCGCGCTGACCGTCACGCTCGCCGCCCTGGCCGCCGTCCACGCCGCCACGGCGGCGCCGCGCGGCAGCGCCATGTCGCCGGCCGCGGCCGCGGCCAGGATAGACGGGACCAGTTTCCTCGGCTATATCAGCACCCTGGCCTCGGACGACTTCGAGGGCCGCTCGCCCGGCACGCATGGCGAGAGCATGACCATCGATTATCTGCAGCAGCAATTCAAGAAACTCGGCCTGGCGCCGGGCAATCCGGACGGCACTTACCTGCAACAAGTGCCGATGGTGGCCGGCGTCACGAAACCGCAACTCAGTTATTCGACCGGCGCCAAGAGCACCGCGCTGAGCTTCCCGGATGATTACGTCGCCTGGGATTCGGTGCGCGAGCCGAACATGAACCTGGCCAATTCGGAATTGGTGTTCGTCGGCTACGGCGTCACCGCGCCGGAATACAAATGGGACGATTACAAGGGCGTGGATTTGCACGGCAAGACCCTGGTCATGCTGATCAACGATCCGCCGATTCCCGATCCGCGCAACGCATCCAGTCTGGATCCCGCCATGTTCGGCGGCGACGCCATGACGTATTACGGCCGCTGGACCTATAAATACGAGATGGCGGCCAAGCTGGGCGCGGCGGGTGCGCTGATCGTGCACGAAACCAAGCCGGCCGCCTATCCCTATGAAGTGGTGCGCAACAGCTGGGGCCGGGAAAACTTCGCCATCGCCAGCGACGGCGCCAACCCGAACTTTCCGCCGCTATCGGGCTGGTTGCAGCTGGACCGCGCCAAGGATATCTTCCGCTCGGTCGGCTACGACTTCGATACGCTGAAAAAATCCGCGCTGTCGCGCGACTTCAGGCCGGTGCCACTGGGCGTGACGGTGAGCGTGACGGCGGCCAATACCTGGCGCGACGTCGCCTCGAACAATGTCGTGGCGAAGATCGAAGGCGCCGATCCGCGCCTGAAGAATGAATACGTGATCTACACGGCGCACTGGGACCACTTCGGCATCGACGACAGCCTGCCGGGCCCGCGCACCCGGCATATTTTCCATGGCGCGCAAGACAATGCCTCGGGCGTGGCGATGCTGCTGGAAGTGGCCAAGGCTTACAAGGCGCTGCGCACGCCGCCGAAACGCAGCGTGCTGTTCGTCATCACCACCGGCGAGGAACGCGGCTTGCTCGGTTCGCAGTATTACGCCCGCCATCCGCTCTATCCGCTGGACAAGACCCTGGTCAGCATCAACGTCGACGTCGCCAACGTCTGGGGCCGCACCCGCGACGTCGAGATCGTCGGCGCCGGCAAGTCGACCACCGACGAGATCGTCACCCGCGCCGCCAGGCGCCAGCGCCGCACGGCCCGCCTCGACACCCAGCCTGAAGCCGGACGCTTTTACCGCAGCGACCAGTTCGAGCTGGCCAAGGTCGGCGTGCCGGTGGTGTACCTGAAAGGCGGCAAAGACTTCATCGGCAAGCCGGCCAGCTATGGCAAGGACAAGGCCGGCTATTACACGGCGCACGACTACCACAAGGTTAGCGACGTCGTGCAGCCCGGCTGGAACATGGCCGGCGCGGTGCAGGATGCCCAACTGATCTTCAACGTCGGCTACGACGTCGCGCAAGGCAAGGCTTACCCGCAATGGAAAGCGGGCGCCGAGTTCAAGGCCGTGCGGGAAAACGGCGCGGGCGCGGCCCATTCAGTTTTATCAAAATAAAGAGGACAGGGAATGAACAAGGCCGACGCCATCAAGCGCATCAACGAACGCCTGGGCACGCCTGCGCTGAACGACAAGAATACGCATTTCGCCAATATTGTCTTGTACGGCACGGAAGAAGGCTGGTGGCTGAAGATTCCCTATCTCAGCTTCAAGAAGGAATTGCACTTCGTGCTGAACAACGAGAAGGGCAAGACTTTCCAGCACCTGAGCATCAAGGCCAACCAGCTCCTCAGCCCGGGCATGAAGTTCCGCAGCAGCGATGCTGCGGCCGACGCCTTCATCCCGTCGGCCAACCCGAAGCGCCTGGTCGACGCGCTGGACGGCGGCAGCAAATACAACTTCACACGGCATGTGGTGAACGAATATCGTCACTGAGCGGCACTGAGGGCCGCCCTTTCCTTACGATTCGCGCGCCAGCGCCAGGAATTCGGTGCGCAGCGCCAGGTTGGGCTGCAGTTCGCCCAGCATCGCCGAGGTGATGGTCTCTTCGCCCGGGGTGCGGATGCCGCGGCTTTCCATGCACAGGTGGCGGCAGCGCACGACCACGCCGACGGCTTTCGGTTCCAGCACTTCCATCAGCGCTTCGGCGATCTGTATCGTCATGCGTTCCTGCACCTGCAGGCGCTTGGCGAAGCAGTCGACCAGGCGCGTCAGTTTCGACAGGCCGACGATCTTGCCGTTCGGGACATAACCGATGGTGGCCTTGCCGAAAAACGGCGCCAGGTGGTGTTCGCAGTGGCTGTAGATGGGGATGCCGCGCACGACGATCAATTCATTATATTGTTCGGCGCCGTCCTCGAAGGCTTTCAGCAGTTCGACCGGGTCCTGGCCGTAACCCGAGGTCCAGTGTTTCCAGGCCTTGGACACGCGCGCCGGAGTTTCCAGCAAGCCGGGACGGTTGGGATCTTCGCCAAAACTGCTGAGCAGGCGGCGCCAATCGTTCTCCGAGAATTCTACTTTGGACATGATAAAAAAACCACTCTGAAAATATAAGATAGTCCGCCAGTATATAGAAAAGAAAGGCGGCGCCTATTTTCCCGGCGGGCGGTGGGCCGCCACCAGCAGGCCGGCGACCGAGATCGTCGCCATCGGTTCCGGCCAAGTATCGTCCGGCCCGAACCAGCGCGCCTCGGCGATCTCGTTGCGGTCGACGCGGATTTCGCCGTCCAGGTAATCGGCGGTAAAGGCCAGCATCAGCGAATGCGGGAAGGGCCAGGACTGGCTCATGAAATAGCGCAGATTGTGCACCCGCAAGCCGACTTCCTCCATCACTTCGCGGTGCACCGCTTCCTCGACCGATTCGCCGGCCTCGAGAAAGCCGGCCAGCGGCGTGAAACGCTGCGACGGCGCTTGCGCATGCAGCGCCAGCAACACGGAATCTCCCTTGCGTATCAATACCATCATGGCCGGCGAGATGCGCGGATAGGCCGTCATGCCGCAATGCGGACACTTGAAGCAGCGCTCGCCGGCCAGCGCCTGCATGGCCGTGGCGCAAACGCCGCAATAACGGTGGCTGCGCGCAAACTCGGCCAGTTGGCAGGCGCGTCCGGCCAGGCCGAGCCAGGCATCGTCGACCGCATTGAACAGCGAGCGCAGGCCGCGCCAGGCAAAACCGGCGGGCGGGGCGAACTCCTCGTCGCTCCAGGCCGCCTGGCAATAGGCGCCCTTCCATGTTCCGACCGGCTGGGCCAGTGAGGCGTCGAAACCGCAGGCGGCCAGCGCGGCGCCGTCCGGCAAGCCGAGGTCGGCTTCGCGCAGCAACAGGCGGTCGCGGTGGAAGAAGAAGGTCAGGACGGCCTGGCCGGCAGCGGCCGGCGCCGCCATCAGCGGGATGAAGGAAGCGGGTGTCTGTAGCATACGGCATCATACAGCGATCTTGTTGCCGCTGCAGAGCATGCTGACGTTTTGTTATCGGATCGGATTTTCATCATTTGATAGGACGAACTAAGCCGGGTTTCCCTTCCTTTTCTTCCCCTAGAACAACACAATGGCGGCTATAGTCTCGGCAGGAGAACCCAGCCATGACCTTTACCGCAAACATTTCCAGCCTGAGCGCGGCGCAAATCGCCGCCCTGAGCACCCAGCAGATCGTTTCATTCGATCCTGCCCAGATCGCGCAACTGTCGTGGCCGCAGATCGCCGCCCTGACGACCAGGCAGATCGTGGTGCTCGACAGCGGCCAGCTGGGAGCCTTGTTCGACGGCGCCCAGGTCGCCGCGCTCAGCACCAACGACGTGCGCGCGCTGACGACGGCGCAACTCGTCAACGGCCTGTCGGCCGGACAGCTGCAATTGCTGACCAGCACCCAGGTGCGCGCGCTCAGCAGCAGCCAGATCGGCGCGCTGATGGACGACCAGTTCCTGAATGGCTTGAACAATGATTTCTCCGCCTTCACGACGGCGCAGATCGGCGCGCTCGGCACCCATCAGCTGGTCTTGCTGGGCGGCGTCAATTTCAGCACCCTGGGCACGGCCCAGTTGAACGCCCTGAGCAGCGCGCAGATGCGCGCCCTGAGCGGCGAGGAACTGGCGGCCCTGACGCCGGGTCAGGCCGCGGCGCTGGGCAGCCGGCAAATCGTCGGGCTGAGCCCCGACCAGGTCGGCCAACTGCAGGCGGTCGACGTGGCCGTGCTGAAAACCCAGCAACTGGCCGTCTTCAGCACGGCCCAGGTGGCGGCGCTGACGGTCGGCCAGATCGCCGCCATGGGCAGCGCGCAGCTGAACTCCCTGAGCAGCGCGCAATGGCGCGCCCTGAGCGCCGCCCAGCTCGGCGCGCTGACGCCGGACCAGGCAGCCGCGCTGGGCAGCCGCCAGATCGCCGCCTTGACGACGGATGAAATCGCCGCCCTCGGCCTGGACGACTGGATGGCCTTGTCCAGCAGCGCCATCACCGGCCTGGGCACCGCGCAAGCCGTGGCGCTCGGCAATGACAAGATTGCCGTGATGAATACGGCGCAAGCGGCCGCCCTCGGCACCAGCGCAGTGGCGCGGCTGTCCGCCGGCCAGCTCGACGCGTTCGATCCCACCGCCTTCGCCGGCTTCACCAGCGCCCAGCTGGCCGCCCTGGACAGCGCGCAGATCGCCGCGCTCGGCATCGGCGAGATCATGGCCATCAGCACGGCCAAGCTGGCGACGCTGAGCACGGCGCAAATCGCCGCGCTGACCGCCGACCAGATTGCCGCGCTGACGATGGCCCAGGCGGCTGCGCTGACGACGCGCCAGATCGCCGTCCTTGGCAGCACGCAGTTGGCCGCCCTGAGCGCCGACGATTTCGCCGCGCTGAGGACGGCCCAGATCGCCGCCCTGGGCACCAGCCAGATCGCCGCGCTCGGCACGGCCCTGGTCGCCGCCATCCTTACGACCCAGGCGGCCGCACTGAGCACGCAACAGATCGCCGCCCTGACCACCGACCAGATCGCCGCACTGCAAACGCCGGATATCGCGGCGCTGAAGACCCAGCAAATCGCCGGACTGAAGACCGCCCAGCTGGCCGCCCTCGG
>DASYLQ010000620.1:0-2682 GCA_036009485.1 Janthinobacterium sp. | reverse complement strand
CGAGCGCGCCCGCGCCGGCAGCACCAGGCTGGCTCTGCTGTTCATCGACCTGGACGGCTTCAAGGACATCAACGACACCAAGGGCCATGCCGAGGGCGACAAGGTGCTGCGCGCCGTGTCCTTGCGCTTGAAGGACGTGCTGCGGCCGGTCGACCACGTGGTGCGCATCGGCGGCGACGAGTTTGTCGTCGTCCTCGACCCGGTCGAGGGCGAAGCGAAAGTGGCGCGGGTGGCCGAGCGCATCGCCGCAGCGTTCGACGATGCCTTCGACCTGGCCGACGGCCGCCACAAGATGGGCGTCTCGGTCGGCATCAGCATGTATCCGCGCGACGGCGTCGATACCGAGACCCTGCTGAAGAATGCCGATATCGCGATGTATGCGGTGAAGATGGCGGGCAAGGGCCATCACCGTTTTTACGAGCCCGAATTGTATGAAGTGATCCGCAGCCGGCGCGACACCGAGCAAAGCCTGATGTACGCGCTGGAGCAAGACCAGTTCGTCGTGTATTACCAGCCGCGCGCGGATACCCTGACCGGGGAGCTGTGCAGCATGGAGGCGCTGGTGCGCTGGATGCATCCGCAGCGCGGCATGGTGCCGCCGCTGGAATTCATTCCGATCGCCGAGAGCAGCGGCCTGATTTCGCAGCTGGGCGAGTGCGTCATCGAAAAGGTTTGCCAGCAGCAGGCGCGGTGGAAGGCGCTGGGGTTTGAACTGGTGCCGGTTTCGATCAACGTCTCGGCGCGCCAGTTCGGCCGCGGCGACGTGCACCAGGTGCTGGCGTCGGCGATGGCGCGGCACCGCATCGAGCCGCGTTTCATCGAGGTCGAGATCACCGAGTCGGCCATGATGGGCGAGCAGAGCGAGGCGGTGGAGCAGTTGGCGGCGATCCGCGCGCATGGCGTGAAGCTGCTGGTGGACGATTTCGGCACCGGTTATTCCTCCCTGTCGCAGCTGCAAAAGTTCGAGATGGACGGCTTGAAGATCGACCGCGCCTTCACCATGGAGCTGGGGCGCTCCGAGCAGGGCGAGATCTTCATCCGCGCCATCCTGTCGATGGCGCACGCGCTGGGCATGAGCGTGGTGGCGGAAGGCGTCGAGACGCGCGAACAGCTCGACATCCTGCGTGCGCTGTCCTGCAACGAGGTGCAGGGCTATTTCATCTCGCGCCCGGTGCCCGCCGAGCAGATGCTGGAGTTGATGAAAAAGCGCTTCCTGATCGATTCTCCGCTGATCCTGCCGCCGTATTGCCCGATCGCCTGAGGGGGCCCCCCCCTGAGCGATCACCTTGGGGCCGGCGCGGCACCCTCCGCTTTGGCCTGCATGCCGGGAAAACGCGGCGCCGGCTGATTTTCCGGCGTGGCGCTTGCGCCGGCGGCCTTGGCCATCGAGCGGCGCCACTGCCAGCGCAGCAGGCTCAGGCTGAGCAAGGCCTGCAGGGCCACCGTGCCGACCGACACGTGCCACAGTTGCGCCAGCGTAAAGTCGGGCTGGCGCGACAGCCAGATCGCCAGCGGGCCGAACACCAGCAGGCGCGTCAAGGTGCTGAACAGCGCGGGCCAGGTATTGCCCAGGGCCTGGAACAGGCCGGAGCAGACGAAGGCCACGCCGGTCGCGACGAAATTCCACGAAATGATGTGCAGGAATTGCGCCGCCACCGCGGCCGAGGCGACATCGGTGGTGAAGGTGGTCACCAGCCAGGCCGGCTGCAGCTTGCAGATGATGGTCAGCAATACCATCACCGCGCATTCCAGCAAGATCGCCTTGACCATGGTTTCGCGTACCCGGCCATAAGCGCCGGCGCCCATGTTTTGGCCGGCGATGGCCGGCACGGCAAAGGCGATGGCCATTCCTGGCAGGAATATGGCCTGCATGATGCGTGAACCGACGCCGTAGCCGGCCATCGCGGAGGGGCCGAAATGGCTGATGGTGCTGTAGACCAGGGCTGTAAAGATGAACAGGCAGATGAATTCCGCCCCGGAAGGGAAGCCGATGTTCAGCAGGCGCCGCCAGACCGCCCAGCGCGGCCGCATCTGTTCCAGCGCGAAACCGACGTAATGGTCTTTCTTGATGAAATACCAGCCCAGCATCAGCACGCCGGCGGTGATGGCGATCGAACTCGCCAGGCCGGCGCCGGCCACGCCGAGCGGGTGGCCGCTGCCCCAGCCGGCGATCAGCACCGGCGCCAGCACGGCGTTGACCAGCACCGTCAACATTTGCACCACCATCGTCGGCTTGACGACGCCGCTGCCGCGCAGCGCCGAACCGATGGCGTTGGCAGCGAATTGCAGCGCCAGGCCGGGCGCGTACCAGTGCAGGTAAGTCACACCCATCGCCGTCGTCGCCGCGTCCGAGCCGAGCGCGCGCATGTAGGCCGGCGCCAGCGCCAAGGCGGCGAACAGCACGAGGCCGGCGCACAGCAGCGACATCGCCAGGCTCTGGTTGAAGACGACGCTGGCCTCGTCGCGGTCCTTGCGGCCGACGGCGCGCGCCATCAGCGCCACGGTGCCCACGCCCAGCATCTGGGTCAGCGCCATCATGACGAACATGATGTTGCCGGCGGCGCTGACGCCGGCCAGCGCGGCGTCGCCCAGGCGGCCGACGAAATACAGGTCGACCAGCACATACCGCGTCTGCACCAGCATGCCGACGGTGATCGGAATCGCCATCGTGACGATCTGGCG
>DASYLQ010000619.1:0-4539 GCA_036009485.1 Janthinobacterium sp. | reverse complement strand
CGACTACCGCGCCGCCGTCGAGCACCTGCACGCCGCCGGCGCGATGGTGATCGCCGCCGCCGACCTGCTGGCCCTGACCATGCTGACGCCGCCCGGCGAATGGGGCGTCGACGTCGTCGTCGGCAACAGCCAGCGCTTCGGCGTGCCGCTCGGTTTCGGCGGCCCCCACGCCGGCTACCTGGCCACCCGCGACGAATTCAAGCGCAGCATGTCGGGCCGCCTGGTCGGCGTCACCGTCGATGCCCAGGGCAACACGGCTTACCGCCTGGCGCTGCAAACCCGCGAGCAGCACATCCGCCGCGAAAAAGCCACGTCCAATATCTGCACCGCGCAAGTGCTGCTGGCGGTGATGGCGTCGATGTACGCCGTCTACCACGGCCCGGCCGGCCTGCTGCGGATCGCCCAACGGGTGCACCGTTACACGGGCGTGCTGGCGGCCAATCTGCATACCCTGGGCTACCGCATCGTCAACGAGACCTTTTTCGATACGCTGACGATCGCCACCACCAGGGCCGAGCAGCTGCACGCCAGCGCGCTGGAACACGGCGTCAACCTGCGCCGCGTCGACGCCACCCACGTCGGCCTGTCGCTGGACGAGACCACCACGCGCGAAGACCTGTCGCTGCTGTGGAAAGTCTTCGCCCACGGCATGGGCACGGTGCCGGCGATGCCCGGTTTCGACGCCGTCGAAGCCGCGCTCGGCGACGCCTTCCCGGCCGAACTGGCGCGCCGCAGCGCCTACCTGACGCACCCGGTCTTCAACCGCCACCACGCCGAACATGAGATGCTGCGCTACCTGCGCAGCCTGGCGGACAAGGACCTGGCGCTGGACCGCACCATGATCCCGCTCGGCTCCTGCACCATGAAGCTGAATGCGACCAGCGAAATGATCCCGGTCACCTGGCCCGAGTTTTCCAACATCCATCCATTCGCGCCGGACGCGCAAACCATCGGCTACCGCGAAATGATTGCGCAGCTGGAAGCGATGCTGTGTGCGCTGACCGGCTACGCCGCCGTGTCGCTGCAGCCGAACGCCGGTTCGCAGGGCGAGTACGCTGGCCTGCTGGTGATCAAGGCTTACCATGAATCGCGCGGCGAAGGCCATCGCAATATCTGCCTGATCCCCTCCTCGGCGCACGGCACCAACCCGGCCTCGGCCAATATGGTCGGCATGCGGGTGGTGGTGACGGCCTGCGACGCCAGTGGCAACGTCGACCTGGCCGACCTGAAGGCCAAGGCCGAACAGCACAGCGCCAGCCTGGCCTGCGTGATGGTCACCTACCCTTCCACCCACGGCGTGTTCGAGGAAGGCATCCAGGACCTGTGCGAGATCGTCCATGCGCACGGCGGCCAGGTCTACATCGACGGCGCCAACAT
This sequence comes from Janthinobacterium sp., assembly GCA_036009485.1. Taxonomy (GTDB): domain Bacteria; phylum Pseudomonadota; class Gammaproteobacteria; order Burkholderiales; family Burkholderiaceae_D; genus Janthinobacterium. The sequence continues at coordinate 3,162 of DASYLQ010000619.1, read as the reverse complement.
GAACGCGCTGGTCGGCGTGGCCGCGCCGGGCAGCTTCGGCGGCGATGTCAGCCACCTGAACCTGCACAAGACCTTTTGCATCCCGCACGGCGGCGGCGGCCCCGGCGTCGGTCCGATCGGCGTCGGCGCCCACCTGGCGAAGTTCTTGCCGAACCAGCGCTCCAGCGGCTACCAGCGCGACGCCGCCGGCATCGGCGCGGTCAGCGCGGCGCCGTTCGGCTCGGCCAGCATCCTGCCGATTTCGTGGATGTATATCGCCATGATGGGCGCGCAAGGCCTGACCGCCGCCACCGAGACGGCGATCCTGGCCGCCAACTACATCGCGCGCCGCCTGGCGCCGCACTATCCGGTGCTGTACTCGGGCCACGACGGCCTAGTGGCGCACGAGTGCATCATCGACCTGCGCCCGCTGACCGACAGCACCGGCATCAGCAACGAAGACGTCGCCAAGCGCCTGATGGACTTCGGCTTCCACGCCCCGACCATGAGCTTCCCGGTGCCGGGCACGCTGATGATCGAGCCGACCGAGAGCGAATCGAAGGTCGAGATCGACCGCTTCATCGAAGCGATGATCGTCATCCGCGCCGAGATCGCCAAGGTCGAGCGCGGCGAATTCGACCGCGACGACAATCCGCTGAAAGGCGCGCCGCACACCGCGGAAGTGCTGACCGCCGACATCTGGGAGCATCAGTACAGCCGCGAAGTGGCGGCCTTCCCGGTCGCCGCGCTGCGCAAGCAAAAATACTGGCCGCCGGTCGGCCGCGCCGACAATGTCTACGGCGACCGCAACCTGTTCTGCGGCTGCGCGCCCGTCAGCGACTACGAATAGGGAGGTTTTGGCGCCGCTCCGCTCAGCCGCGGTTCGACGCCAGGCGCAGGCGCGCCGCCGAACCCGGCCCTGGACCCGTTTTGTCTTGCGGGCCGGACGGCGGCGGATCGTCGTCGCCCAGCTTGAAGCTGGCCACCGCCTTCGACAAGCTCATGGCCTGGTCCTGCAAGCCGGCCGCGGCAGCCGCGGCCTGCGTCACCAGCGCCGAATTCTGCTGGCTCATTTCATCCATCTGCAGGATGGCCTGGCTCACCGCCGACAGCCCCAGTATCTGTTGCGCGCTGGCCTGGCCGATCAGGCCGACGATCTGGCTGAATTGCTGCACCGAGCCGACGATGCCGGCCATGCTGTCGCCGGCCTCGCCGGCGGCGCGGCTGCCGGTCTCGATCTCGGCGGCCGAGGCGGCCACCAGGGCCTTGATCTCCGATGCCGCGCCGGCCGAACGCTGCGCCAGCGTGCGCGCGCCGCTCGCCACCGCGGCGAAACCGCGGCCGTGGCGGCCGGCCCGCTGCACCTCCGCCGCCGCGTCCAGCGCCAGCGCATTCGACTGGAAGGCGATGCTGTCGACCACGCCGACGATCTCGAACACCTTGCGCGAACTGCCGCGGATCGAGGCCATCGTCACCACCAGCCGCTGCACCACGCTGCCGCCCCTGACCGCGAAATCGGCCGCGCACAAGGCCAGTTGATTGGCCAGGCGGACGCTGTCGGCGGTGCGGTTGGCGCTCGCCTCCAGCTCTTGCACGGAGTTCGCCGTCAAGCCGATGCTGCTGGCCTGTTCCTCGGCGCGCGAAGACAGCCCGGCCTGGCCGACGGCCATCTCGCGCGTGGCATGGTCGATCGATTGCGCCGACGCCAGGATGGTCGAGAGGGTGGCGTTCAGGTTGCGGATGCTGCTGTCGAGCGCGCGCGAGGTTTCGGCGATTTCATCCTTGCCGTAGCTGCGCTCGCGCACCATCAGGTTGCCCTCCGCCAGCCCCATGGCGGCGGCGTTGATCTCGCCGATTTCCGTCAGCAAGGCGCGCCGCACCAGCATCGTCACCAGCAGCGACAGCGCGATCGACAGCGCGACGACGACAGGCAGCAGGATCGCCAGCAGGCGGAAGTCGGCTTCGGCGTCGAGATAGGCGCGCTCGCTCAATTCCTGCTCCAGCTTCGACAGGTCGGCCAAGCGCAGCGCCACCACGTCGAAGGCGCGTTCGGCCTTCGACATCGCGTTGGCGGCGATCGAGCCGTCCGCCGTGCTGATCTCGATGACGTCGCTGACGGCCTTCACGTACAGCGCGTGCGCGGCCTGCGCTTGCTCGACGAACTTGCGCTCGGCGCTGTCGGGCGCCGTCACCGCGGCGAGCTGGATGTAGCGGCGGTCGATGGCAGCCTCGCGGCGCTGGATGTCGAGGATCAGCGCATCCAGCCGCGGCTGCGAAAAGCTGCCGTTCATCCAGGTCAGCAACTGGTAGACTTGCGTATGCACGCGGTTCGCGCAAGCCACCAGTTCGGAGGCCGCGCGGATCCGCGCGGCGCGCTGCTGGACGATGTTTTCCAGCGAATGGTTTTGCCGCACCAGGCCATAATAGGTGCCGGCCGACAGCGCCACCAACAGAATCAGCACCACCAGCGGCGCCAGCAAGAGTTTGGGACCCAGTCGTAATTTGCTTAGCATGCTAGCCCGGTTCAGGAAGAGACGATGAAGAGGTTCTGGTCTTGCGCTGCCATGCGCGGCTGCAATCTTTCCCAAGCGCATTGCGTAATTTACGCTGATTGACTATTCGCAACTTTGAGCTAGCGCAAGCGGTGACGGCCGACGAAAACGTTTTCCGGAGGAACGGCCATGCCGCGCTGAGCGCCGTGGTAGAGCTTACGTGGTAAAGCTTATTTACCTGCGCAAATTCGGATGGCGATAGTATGATGGCCGGCATCATCCGCGCCAGGCGCAGGCGGCTCAATATATATTTATTCAGGTCAGGTTAAACGATGAAACGATCGATCAAGGCGGCGCTGTTATCGGCGCTGGTGTTTCCCGGCGTCGGGCACTTCACGCTACGCCGCCCGGCGCGCGGCTGCCTGTTCCTGCTGCCGGCGGCCATCGGCGCCATCTATATGTTCAGGCAAGTGATGCAGCGCGTCGACATGGTCATGGGCAAGATCCAGGACGGCACCCTGGCGCTCGATCCGCAAGCCCTGTCCGAGCAGATTTCCGCCGCGCCCGGCGCCGAAGGTCCCATGATGACCGCCGCCGCCGTCGTGTGTGTGGTGTGCTGGGCCGGCAGCATTATCGATTCCTTCCTGATCGGCGATGCGGGGCCGCGCTGACGCCCCTTCCTGACTCTTAG
>DASYLQ010000618.1:0-1629 GCA_036009485.1 Janthinobacterium sp. | reverse complement strand
CTGTGCTTTCGTCCAGCAATTCAGTTGGGAACAAGTGGGGCCGCGCCTCGATGCGGTCTACCGCCGCCTCCTGGGGGCGCGCCGGCGCGGCATGCATACGGCGCTGGTCGCGGGCCTGCTGTTTCCTTTGCACGAAAGAATCAAACGCCACGACAGCCTGGCCCTGCGCCGGCGCCTGGAACTGTCGCAATGGCGCGCTCCATCGGCGCTGCGGCAACTCCAGCTGCAGCGCCTGCGCGCACTCTTGCTGCACGCCGGGCAGCATGTGCCGTATTACCGCGAGTTGTATGCGCGCAGCGGTTTCGACGCCAGCCAGGTCGGGCAGCTGGACGACCTGGCCCGCCTGCCGCTGCTGCGCAAGGCCGACATCGGCGCCGCCCGCGATTCCTTTAAATCCGCCATCGCGCGCGGCCTGGTCCGCTCCAATACCGGCGGCTCCGGCGGCGAACCGCTGGTATTCTTCGTAGGCAAGGAACGCATCAGCCACGACGTCGCCGCCAAGTGGCGCGCCACACGCTGGTGGGGCGTCGACATCGGCGACCCGGAAGTGGTGGTGTGGGGTTCGCCGATCGAGCTCAAGGCGCAAGACCGCCTGCGCCAGTGGCGCGACCGCCTGCTGCGCAGCACGCTGCTGCCGGCCTTCGACATGTCGGCGGCCAAGCTGGATGCCTACATCGAAAAAATCCGCCGCGTCCGCCCGAGAATGCTGTTCGGCTACCCGTCGGCGCTGGCGCTGATCGCCCGCCGCGCCGCCGAGCGCAATATCGCCCTGAACCGGCTCGGCATCCGCGTCGCCTTCGTCACTTCGGAATGCCTGTACGAGGAACAGCGCGCGGCGATCAGCCAGGTCTTCGGCTGCCCGGTCGCCAACGGCTATGGCGGCCGCGACGCCGGCTTCATCGCCCACGAATGCCCGGAGGGCGGCATGCACGTCACGGCCGAAGACATCATCGTCGAAATCGTCGATGGGCAGGGCCGGCCGCTGCCGGCCGGCCACAGCGGCGCCATCGTGGTCACCCATCTGGCCACGGCCGATTTTCCCTTCATCCGCTACGCCACCGGCGATATCGGCGCGCTCGACGATGCGCCCTGCCCTTGCGGCCGCGGCTTGCCGCTGCTGAAGCGCATCGAAGGCCGCAGCACCGACTTCCTGGTGGCGCAGGACGGCACGCTCATGCACGGCCTGGCTCTGGTGTATATCCTGCGCGACTTGCCGCAAGTGCGAGCCTTCAAGATTATCCAGGAAAGCCTGGACTTGACGCGCGTGCTGGTGGTGGCTTTTCCGTTGCTCGATGCGGCGGCCAGGATGGCGGTCGAACGCGGCGTTAAGGCCAGGCTGGGCCAGGCGGTTGCCGTCGCCATCGACGAGGTCGACGACATCGCGCCTGAAGCCTCGGGAAAATTCCGTTATGTGGTCAGTCATGTCGCCGCGGCGGCGGCCGCCGGCATGCACGGTCACGCCGCACCTGTTTGAAACGAGGGAATCCATGCCTGCCATCACATCGCTATTGCCGTTCATCGCCGCCGCTCTGCTGTGCCTGGTCTGCCTGCTCAGCCTGTTCACCTTGAGAAAGGTCCGGGCCATGCATGTGCTGCTGTACGGCTTGCAAGACCGTGCGCAGCAAGAAC
>DASYLQ010000617.1:0-6381 GCA_036009485.1 Janthinobacterium sp. | reverse complement strand
TGCAAGACTATCTCAACAGCTATGCCGCCGAACAGCGCAAACTGGGCCGCATGCAGCGCCACGCGCCCAACCTGCTGTTCAACGTCGCCGAATGGATGAAACAACAGCGCGTCGTCGACAACGACAACAAGCTGGCGGCGTGGCTATCCTTCGGTTTTCTGCTGCTGTGCCTGGTCAACACCATCGGGCTGCTGCTGGCGAAGTTTTCGTCGCGCGCCGCCGAAGTCGGCATCCGCCGCGCGCTGGGCGCGTCCAAGCCGGACATTTTCCGCCAGTGCCTGGTCGAGACCACCGTCATCGGACTGGCCGGCGGCCTGCTTGGCCTGCTGCTGGCGTATGGCGCGCTGGCCCTGATCTCGCTGCAATCGGAAGACTTGAGCACGGTGGCGCATATGGATGTGCCCATGCTATTGCTCACCTTCGCGGTGTCGGTGCTGGCGGCGCTGCTGGCCGGCCTGCTGCCGACCTGGCGCGCTTGCCAGGTAACGCCGGCGATGCAGCTCAAATCACAATGACATCACACCCAACATTTTGAGGTCCGCCATGGAAATCCGTCCCATCCTGTCTGCACTGATGCGCAGTAAAACCGGCGCCGTCCTGGTCGCCGTGCAGGTCGCGCTCAGCCTGGCGATCCTGGCCAACGCCCTGCATATCGTCAACGTGCGCCAGGCCATCGCGGCGCGGCCCAGCGGCGTTGCGGCTGAACGCGACATCTTTTATGTGAACGTCAGCCACATGCAGGAGAGCAGCCATCAGCAGCAACTGGCCGAGCAAAAACGCCTGGCCGCCCTGCTGCGCGCGCTGCCGGGCGTAGTGGCGGTGGCGCAGACCAGCCAGATGCCGCTGTCGCGCTCGGGATACGTGATCGGCGTGTCCGCCGACCGCAAGCAAACCAAGACCAGCGCCAGCGTGTCGACCTATATTTCGCCCGATTCGCTGGTCAAGACCTTCGGCCTGCGCTTGCTCGAAGGGCGTGACTTCAGCGCGGACGAAGCGCCGGAAATCGATGAAAACGTCGAAAAGAGCTATCCCAAGGTGGTGATCGTGACGCGCGCCACGGCCGATGCGGTATGGCCGGGCAGCGCCAGCGTGCTGGGCAAGCCGCTGTACCTCGGCACCGGCAGCAAAGCCGAGGCGCTGCGCGTGGTCGGCGTGGTCGAAAGGCTGCAAACCCAGAGCGGCCAGGTCAAAATCGAAGGCGAACAGTCCTTGCTGATGCCGGCGCGCCTGACCGGCGGACTCGACCTGCTGTTCGCGCTACGCGCCGAACCGGGCCAGCGCGACCGCCTGATGAAGGAAGCCGAACAGGCCATCCGCAGCGCCACTCCGCAGCGGCTGCTGATACGCACCGGCAGCATGGAGCAGGATCGCAAGAAGCGCTACCGCAACGAATATGCGCTGTCCTGGATGCTGATCGCCGTCAGCGCCCTGCTGCTGATGGTTACCGCCAGCGGCATCGTCGGCATCGCCAGCCTGTGGGTCACGCAGCGCCGCAGGCAGATCGGCGTGCGGCGCGCATTGGGCGCGCGGCGCATCGATATACTGCGCTACTTCCTGACCGAGAACATCATGATCACCACGCTCGGCGTGGCCGGCGGCGCGCTGCTTGGCTTGGCGCTGAACCAGCTGCTGGTCAGCCAGCTGGAAATGACGCGCCTGCCGCCGCTGTACCTGGCTGGCGGCGCCGGCATGCTCTGGCTGCTCGGTATCGTCGCGGTGTATGGCCCGGCATGGCGCGCGGCCAGCATTTCGCCGGCCACCGCCACGCGCAGTATCTGAACAGCGTTCAGCGATGTTATGCTCAAGCCATGCCTACCGTACTCATAATTGACGACAACGCCGCCGTGGCGACCGCCCTCGACGTCCTGTTCTCGCTGCACGACATCGATACGCTGCGCGCCGCCTCGCCCGAAGAGGGCCTGGAACTGCTGCAAGGGCGGAATGTCGACCTGGTCATCCAGGACATGAATTTTTCCGCCGACACCACTTCGGGCGCAGAGGGCGCGGCCCTGTTCCGCGCCATCCGCCGCGGCCACCCCGACCTGCCGGTGATCTTGCTGACCGCCTGGACCCATCTCGATGCCGCGGTCGGCTTGATCAAGTCCGGCGCCGCCGACTACCTGGCCAAGCCCTGGGACGACCAGCGCCTGGTGGCGACGGTCGAGAACCTGCTGGAACTGGGCGCCGCCAACCGCCTGCTGCAACAGCGCCTGGGGCAGGAGCGGCGCCAGCGCCGCGAACTGGAATACGGCTACGACCTGGCCGGCATGCTGTGGGCCGACCCGGCCACCGAGCGCGTGGTGCATCTGGCTTGCCAGGTAGCGCGGGCCGACGTCCCGGTGCTCATTTCCGGGCCGAACGGCAGCGGCAAGGAACGCATCGCCGCCATCGTCCAGGCCAATTCGGCGGTGGCGGCCGGCCCCTTCGTGGTGCTCAACTGCGGCGCGCTGCCGTCCGAGCTGATCGAGGCCGAACTGTTCGGCGCCGACGCCGGCGCCTACACCGGCGCCGCCAAGGCGCGCGAAGGCAAGTTCGAGGCGGCCGACGGCGGCACCCTGTTCCTCGACGAAATCGGCAACCTGCCGCTGGCCGGCCAGATGAAACTGCTGCGGGTGCTGGAAACGGGCCGCTTCGAAAGGCTGGGCTCGAACCGCGAACGGCAAGTCAAGGTGCGCGTGATCAGCGCCACCAACGCCGACCTGGGTGCGATGATCAAGGCCGGCGCCTTCCGCGAAGACTTGTTCTACCGCCTCAACGTGATCGAACTGCGCCTGCCGCCGCTGGTCGCGCGCCCGGCCGACATCCTGGTGCTGGCGCGCCATTTCCTCGGTCCCGGGCGGACCCTGGACGGCGCCGCCGAGGCGGCCCTGCTGGCCCACCCCTGGCCCGGCAATGTGCGCGAACTGAAGAACGTCATGGCGCGCGCCAGCCTGCTGGCGTCCGGCGCGCGGATAGTCTTGGCCGACCTGGGCCTGGCGCCGGCCCCGGCGCCAGCGGCCGGCAACGGCGCCGATGGCGAACCCGACCGCGACAGCATCGCCGCCGCGCTGAACCGCGCCAACGGCATCGTCGCCCAGGCCGCAACCGAGCTCGGCCTGTCGCGCCAGGCGCTGTACCGGCGCATGGAAAGACTGGGCATAGGCCGCAACTGATGCAGTCCGCCATCCGCCCGCCCGCACCCGCGCACAAGGGCATCCGCTCGCAAGCTTTCCGTCTTTCCCTGCTGACGCGCTGGTCGGCGCTGGTCGCCACCCTGGTCGCCATGGGCATCTTGATCGCCCTCGGTCTGGCGCATTTCCTGCCGCGGCAGCCCGGCCTGGTGCTGGGCATCAGCCTGGCCTGCCTGCTGCCGATCGCCGTGATCGCCATCCGCAAGCAGCTGGAAAGCATGCTGTCGCTGTTCCGCGCCCTCACCGGCACCGTCACCAGCTACCAGGACGGCGATTTTTCCTTCAGCCTGCACTGGCCGCAAAACGACGAGCTGGCCGACCTGGTGCAAGCCCACAACGCCCTCGGCGACGTCTTGCGCGAACAGCGCCTGGCCCTGGTGCAGCGCGAACTGCTGCTCGACACCATGGTGCAAAACACCCCGGTGGCAATGCTGCTGGTGGCCGACGGCGGCGCCATCGTGTATGCCAACCTCGCCGCGCGGCAATTGCTCAACGAAGGCCGCAAGCTGGAAGGCCAGCGCCTCGACGCCCTGCTGAAACTGGCGGCGCCGGCGCTGGGGGAGGCGCTGGCGCGCGGCGGCGACGGCTTGTTCAGCACCGGCGAGGACGACGAGGAAGAGGTCTACCACCTGGCGCGGCGGCGCTTCAGCTTGAACGGCCGCAAGCACGAATTGCTGCTGCTGCGCCAGCTGACGCTGGAATTGCGCCGGCAAGAAGTGCAGACCTGGAAAAAGGTCATCCGCGTCATCAGCCACGAGTTGAACAATTCGCTGGCGCCGCTAGCCTCGCTGGCCCACTCGGGCGCCGAGCTGGTGCGGCGCGGCCAGACCGAGCGCCTGCCGCAGATCCTCGCCACCATCGAGGAGCGCACGCGCCACCTGGAAGGCTTCATCCTCGGCTATGCCAGCTTCGCCAAGCTGCCGGCGCCGCGCCTGGAAGCCTGCGCATGGGGCGATTTCGTCATGCGCCTGGCCTCGCAGATCGGCTTCAGGCTGCAGGCCGAAGTGCCGCCGGGCAGCGGCTGCTTCGATCCGGCGCAGATGGAGCATGCGCTGCTGAACCTGCTGAAAAATGCCCATGAATCGGGTTCGCCGGCGCAACAGGTCAGTCTGCAGGTGCGCCGGTTGCCGGACCAGGTGCGCATCGAGGTCAGCGACCGCGGCCCCGGCATGAACGACGCCGTGCTGACCAATGCGCTGGTGCCGTTTTATTCGACCAAGCGCAGCGGCACCGGCCTCGGCCTGGCGCTGGCGCGCGAAATCGCCGAAGCGCACGGCGGCCGCATCACCCTGGCCAACCGCGACGGCGGCGGCTTGACCGTCAGCCTGATCCTGCCGCCATCCAGCGTCCGCCAGGACCGCCAAGACTGCGTTTACAAAACCGCCAACGCATAGCTTGATGCACCCAGGAATGCGGCATTTTTGCAGCATACTCAGAAGCATGATTTTCTGTCAATAAACTTTCTACCAAGACCATGGCCTTGAGTAGAAATTAACTATGCAATCATGGGTTTACATATAAAAATAGATGATTGACAACATACCGGGCTAAGCATAAATTTGACGATGGGTTCTATTCCACATCAACCTATCGAGGTATTCCATGAGATTAAAATCAATAGCAATGGCGGCCATGTTCGTCGTATCGGGCAGCGCGCTGGCTGATTCCATCAGTGTTCCTCTGGTACAGAACGGCAACTACTGGACCGCCGGTTTCAGCGACAGCCACGACAGCGCCGGCGCCTTCACCGACGTCTTCACCTTCACGCCGGCCAGCGTGGCGGGCTTGGCCGACCTCAGCTTCTTCAACCTGTCGTATACGCTGCCGCAAGCGCTCACCTTCACCAGCGCCAGCGTCAACGGGATCAATGTCCCGGTCGCCAACCTCACGCCGCCGGCATCGCTGCCGAACTTCTCGATCGGCGGCATCGCACCGACCTACCTGAACGGCAGCATCATGCTGACGATCAGCGGCGTATCGGGCGGCAACGGCAGTTATGCCGGCATTCTCAACGTCAGCGCCGTTCCGGAACCCGCCAGCTACGCGATGCTGATGGGCGGACTGGCCATGCTGGCTTACATGGCGCGGCGCCGCAAGCAGGGCTGATCCGGGACGCCTGCCGAAAAGACGCCGCGGCGTCTTTTTTTTTGCCCGCCTCTGTTACACTCGGCGCAAAATCCAGACGTCCGCGCCCCATGCCTATCCAAGACCGTCCCGCCGCCCGCTTCGACGCGCCCGGCCATCCGCCCGCCACCATCAGCGAACACCGCGGCGTGCGTTTCCTCCACCTCGGCACCGCATGGGTGCAGGGCGCGATGCGGCCGTCGAAGCCGGACCGCATCGAACTGACTTACGTGCAAATGATGATGATGTGGATGTTGTTCACGCCGCAGCCGCGCCACATCGTCCAGCTCGGGCTGGGCAGCGCGGCGCTGACCAAGTTTTGCTACCAGCGTTTTCCCGAAGCGCGCGTGACGGCGGCCGAGCTGAATCCGAACGTCATCGCCATCTGCGGCGCCCTGTTCGGCCTGCCGGCCAACGACAGGCGCCTGGCCGTCAGGCAAATGGATGCGCTGGATTTCGTCATGGATCCCGCCAACCGCAACAGCATCGATATCCTGCAGGCCGACCTGTACGACGAAGACGCGCGCGGCCCGGTGCTGGATACGCCCGAGTTTTACCAGGCTTGCCACGACTGCCTGACGGCGGACGGCATCATGACCGCCAACGTCTTCGGCGACTACCCCAACTACGCCAAGAACCTGCAGGCGATGGAGCTGGTGTTCGACGCCGTGGCCTGGGTGCCGGAAGCGCAGGACGCCAATATCGTCGTGATCGCCTTCAAGAAGGCGCCGCTGCTGGACTTCAGCGAGTTGTACCGGCGCGCCGCCGCCATCCGCACGCAAACCAACCTGCCGGCCAAGGACTGGGTGACGGGGCTCAAGGCCTGGATGCTCGAACACCAGTAAAAGGCCGGGGATTCAACGCCGCTCGCGCCACCACAGCAGCAGCATGCACAGCGCGAACAGCGCGCCGCAAGGCCAGGCCGGCAGGCGCGCCGGATCGCCTTCTTCGTCTTTTGCCGTGCCGCCCTGGCGCGCCGCGTACAGCGCCATGGCGTCGTGCCGCAGCGCGCGCCGCCACATCGGCCAGTCGTCGCCGGCGTAGACATACATGCGTCCGTCGACGCCGCCCGAAGCCAGCTTGAGCC
>DASYLQ010000616.1:0-4044 GCA_036009485.1 Janthinobacterium sp. | reverse complement strand
CCTTCGACCTGTTGGCGAACAATCCGGTGCAAGTGATCATCAGCAGCCAGCGCATGCCCGACATCAGCGGCACCGAATTCCTCACCCGCGCCGGCACGCAATACCCCGACAGCGTGCGCATGCTGCTGTCGGCGCAGGCCGACCTGGCGGCCGCCGCCGGCCCCATCAAGCGCGGCGCCATCTATAAATTCCTCAGCAAGCCATGGGACGACAACGCGCTGCGCGACAGCGTCAAGGAAGCCTTCCAGCATGCCGAACGGCAGCAACTGCGGCGCAATAAATCGAGTTGAAGCGCCGGCGCGCCAGGTATTGACTAGGCGAAACTAACTACGGCGCCGCGCCAAACAGCATAAGATGGGCGTTCATTTTCAACAATCCATATCAAGGAGGCGGAACGATGAAAACCCAGGGATCAGCGGTATGGTCGGGCGGCATCAAGGATGGCAAGGGTGCGATCAGCACCAGGAGCGGCGCGCTGCAGGATTATCCTTACGGCTTTGCCAGCCGCTTCGAAGGCAAGCCGGGCACCAATCCGGAAGAATTGATCGGCGCGGCCCACGCCGGCTGTTTCACGATGGCGCTGTCGCTGATTCTCGGCGAAGCCAAGCTGACGGCGGATAAGATGGAAACCACGGCGGAAGTCACGCTGGACAAGGATGGCGACGGATTTTCGATCACCGCCGTGCACCTGACGCTGAAGGCGAGCATTCCCGGCGCCGACCAGGCCACCTTCGAGGAACTGGCCGCCAAGGCCAAGGCCGGCTGCCCGGTGTCCAAACTACTCAAGGCCAACATCACGCTGGACGCCAGCCTCGTTTCCTGAGCCGGCCAGGGCGCTGATCAAGCGCCTGGCGTGGAGCGGAAGGTCGGCCAGGCGGCGCACGCAAATGGTCAGGCGGCGTTCGGCCCAGGCATCGGCCAGGGGTACGCTGTACAGTTTCAGCGAACGCTGGCAAGCCCGCGCCGCCGTCGCCGGGACGATGCCGATACCGGCGCCGCTGGCCACCAGCCGGCAGATGGCGTCGAAGCTGCGCAGGCGGATGCGCGGGAACAGCGGCTTGCCGGCGCGCGCGGCGTGCTCGCCGAGATAGCGCTGCAGGGCGCTGTCGCCGGCCAGGCCGATGAAGGCGTGATCCAGCGTGTCGGCGAAAGGGATGGTCCGGGCTTTTTTCTCTCGCAACAAAAGCTGCAGCGGATGGCCGCGCGCCATCACCACGACCAGGCGGTCGAGACGGAAGGGATATTGCTCCAGCCCCCACATAGCGATGGCGTCGGCGACGATGCCGAGGTCAGCCATACCATCCACGACCGCCTGGACGATATCGACGCTCAGGCGCTCTTCGAGATCGATGTTGACGTTTGGATTGCCGGCCATGAAACGGCCCAGTGCTTCGGGCAGGAATTCGGTCAGCGCCGCCGTGTTGCACAGCACGCGGACATGGCCTTTCAAGCCGAGCGCATATTCGCCCAGCTCGCCGCGCATGCGCTCCATCTGCGCCAGCACGACGCGCGCATGATGGACCAGGGTCAGCCCGGCCGCAGTCGGCGCCACGCCATGCCGGCCGCGCAGCAGCAAAGGCAGGCCGAGCTGTTCTTCCATGCCGCGGATGCGCGCGCTGGCCGACGCCAGCGCCATGAAGCTGCGCCCGGCGCCGGCGGTGATGCTGCCCGCCTCCGCCACATGCAGGAACAGCCGCAAATCGGTCAAGTCAAAGCGCATCGACGCGGTCTCCTGGATTGGCGCTTGGATAGCCTTCGTCCGGCACGAAGGCTGACACAGTGTATTCCACATTTCCATGCCAGAAAAGCCGCGCCACAATGGCGCCATGGAACTTACCTCGCCGCTGCATCTCTCTGCTCTCCTGAACGCCGCCGCGCCGGCCGCCTGGCTGGCGATCGCCGCGACCTTTGCCGTCGCCGGCATGGTGAAGGGCGTCAGCGGACTGGGTTTGCCGACGGTCGCGCTCGGATTGCTGGGGCTGTTCATGCATCCAGGCGAAGCGGCGGCGCTGCTGATCGTTCCCTCGCTGGTGACGAATGTCTGGCAACTGCTGGCCGGCCGCCATCTGCTGCCACTGGCCGGGCGCCTGTGGCCCATGCTGGCGGGCATCTGCGGCGGCACCTGGCTGGGCGGATGGCTATTGTCCGGCAAAGACTTGAGCTGGGCCGGCAATGCCCTGGGGATCGCCTTGATCAGTTATGCGCTGACCGGCTTGTCTGCGCTGAAATTAAGCATTCCGCAGCGCCGCGAACGCTTGCTGTCGCCGCTGGTCGGCTTGCTGACGGGATGCGTGACGGCCATGACCGGTGTCTTTGTCATTCCCGCCGTGCCTTATCTGCAAGCCATGGACCTGGACAAGGAAGACCTGGTGCAAAGCATGGGACTGGCGTTCACCTGCTCGACCATTGCGCTGGCCACCAACCTGGCTTGCGCCGGCGATTTCCAGGCGACGGCGGCGGCAAGCTCTTTCCTGGCGGTGATTCCGGCGCTGGTCGGCATGGCCCTGGGACAATGGATACGCGGCCGCATCAGCTTGGCCACCTTCCGCAAATTTTTCTTCAGCAGCCTGTTTTTACTGGGCGCTCATCTGGCGCTGCGATCCTGGTGGTGAAAACTTGCTGAGAAATATTTTCACCCATGCCATATTCATCCAGTCTGTTGCATTGACAACATGCGCTCGACATAACGCGCGATCAAGTCGATTTCCAGGTTGACCCTGGCGCCGGCGCTCAAGTGTTTCAAGGTCGTCACCGCGATCGTGTGCGGGATCAGGTTGATGGAAAAACGGCAGCCCTGCTGCGCGCCGGCGCCAAGATCCTCGACCCGGTTCACCGTCAGCGAGACGCCATTCACGACGATCGAGCCTTTGTAGGCCAGGTATTTGGCGAGCTCGCGCGGCGCTTCGATCACCAGCTCCCACGATTCGCCGACCGGCTCGAACTTGTGCACCAGGCCCAGGCCGTCGACATGGCCGGACACCAGGTGACCGCCCAGGCGTTCGGCCAGGGTCAGGGCTTTTTCCAGGTTCACTTCCGTGGTCGTATCCAGGCCGACCGTGCGGTTCAGGCTTTCGCGCGACACGTCGACGCAAAAGGCGTCCGCCGTTTTCTCGACCACGGTCATGCAGGCGCCATTGATGGCGATCGAGTCGCCCAGGCCGACGTCGCCCAGCGGCAAGCCGCCCGCCGCGATGCTCAGGCGGACGCCGGCGTCAAGGCCGCCGTCCAGGGGCGTGACGGAGCGGATTTTGCCGACGGCGGCGACGATTCCAGTAAACATGCTGTTTCCATCTCAAGATTGTTTGAATCTGGCAAGGATACGCAAATCTTCGCCAATCTGCTTGATCTCATGAAATTTGAGCACGCGTTTCCGCTCCAGTTCGGTCAAGGCCGGTAGCGCAAACATGCCTTGCGCATCGCCGACCAGGGCCGGCGCCAGGTACACCAGCAATTCGTCGACACAGGCTTCGCGCACCATCGAGCCGTTCAGCTTGGTGCCGGCTTCGACATGCAATTCGTTGATCTGGCGCCGTCCCAGTTCGCGCATCAGTTCCGGCAAGTCGACCTTGCCGGCGGCGTTGGGCAGCAGGATGATCTCGGCGCCGGCGGCGCGCAAGGCCGCTTCCTTTTCCGCATCGGCCACGGCCGCCGCGATCCAGGTCCCGCCGCCTTCCAGGATGCGCGCCGCCGGGCTGATGTCGAGCCGGCTGTCGACAACGATGCGGCGCGGCTGGCGCGGCGTCGGCACGGCGCGCACCGTCAGTTGCGGATCGTCCGCCTTGACGGTGCCGATGCCGGTCAGGATGGCGCAGGCGCGGGCGCGCCAGGCGTGGCCGTCGGCGCGCGCCTCGGGCCCGGTAATCCATTGGCTGCGGCCGTTATGCAGCGCCGTCATGCCATCCAGGCTGGCCGCCGTTTTCAGGCGCACCCAGGGCAAGCCGCGCTGCATGCGCGAGAAAAAGCCGATATTCATTTCATGCGCCTCGGCCGCCAGGACGCCGGTGCTGACGGCGATCCCGGCCGCTCCCAGCCTGGCCAGACCCT
>DASYLQ010000615.1:0-3231 GCA_036009485.1 Janthinobacterium sp. | reverse complement strand
CCCAGCTGAGCTATACCCCCCGGGCGAAGAATCAAAATAATAGCCGCGCTAGGCGGCCCTGTCGGTACCACTGCTACTGTACTGCACCAGACCGAACTGGCGTCCCCAAGGGGATTCGAACCCCTGTACTCACCGTGAAAGGGTGATGTCCTAGGCCTCTAGACGATGGGGACCCGGACCGCAAAACAACGACAAAACACCCTGCCGCTTCTTCGTTTTGGTGGAGGTAAGCGGGATCGAACCGCTGACCTCTTGCATGCCATGCAAGCGCTCTCCCAGCTGAGCTATACCCCCGTTTGGCGAAGAAGCAAGATTATAGCAAAGATCCCCAAGGATGCAAATATTGTTTTACCTTCTTTTGAGATATTTACAGATATTTCGCCAAGCGCGATAAAACAGTGGCGCGGCCAAAGGTCAGCAGCACCGCATCGATGGCCGGCGTCTGCAACTGGCCGGTGACGATCAGGCGCAGCGGCATCGCCATCTGCGGCATCTTCAGCGTGTTGGCGGCCAGCACTTCCTTGAGCATCGCGGCCAGCGCTTCCTTACTCCACTCCACGCTTTGGCAGCGCTCGGCGAACTGGGCCAGCGCCGGCTTGACGGCATCCGTCAAGTGCTGCGCCAGCAAGGCGGCGTCCGGCTGCGGCTCGCGGTAAAACAGCATCGCGGCGGCCGCCAGTTCCTTGACCGTATTCGCGCGCTCCTTCATCAGGCCCAGCACCGCGGCCAGGTCGGGCGCGCCGTCGAACACGGCGCCGTCGGCCAGCATCAGCGGACGCGCCAGCGCGGCCAGGCGGGCATTCTCGGCTTGCTTGATGTAGTGGTTGTTCAGCCAGGCCAGTTTTTCATTATTGAATTGCGCCGCCGATTTCGACAGGTGATTCAGGTTGAACCACTCGCAGAACTGCTGCATCGAAAACACTTCGTCGTCGCCGTGGCTCCAGCCCAGGCGCGCCAGGTAGTTCAGCATCGCCTCCGGCAGGAAGCCCTGGGCCGGATAATCCATGACGCTCACGGCGCCGTGGCGCTTCGACAGCTTTTCGCCGTCGGCGCCGAGGATCATCGGCAGGTGGCCGTACAGCGGCAGCGGCGCGCCGATCGCGCGCAGGATGTTGATCTGGCGCGGCGTATTGTTGACGTGGTCGTCGCCGCGCAGCACGTGGGTGATGCGCATGTCCCAGTCGTCCACCGCGACGCAAAAGTTATAGGTCGGCGTGCCGTCCGGGCGGGCGATCACCAGGTCGTCCAGCTCGCGGTTGGAGATCGTGATCGCGCCCTTGACGACGTCGTCCCAGCTGACCTCGCCGTCGAGCGGATTCTTGAAGCGCACCACAGGCTTGCGGTCGGCCGGCACGGGCGGCAGGGTCTTGCCCGGCTCCGGGCGCCAGGTGCCGTCATAGCGCGGCTTTTCGCCGGCGGCGCGCATTTTTTCGCGCATCGCCTCGACTTCCCCGGGCGAGCAATAGCAATGATAGGCGCTGCCCTCCCGCAGCATCTGCGCCACCACTTCGCGGTAGCGGTCCATGCGCTGCATCTGGTAGAACGGGCCTTCATCATGGTCCAGACCCAGCCATTGCATGCCGTCGATGATGGCTTGCACCGCTTCCGGCGTTGAGCGCTCCAGGTCGGTGTCTTCGATGCGCAGGATAAAGGTACCGCCGAAGTGACGGGCAAACGCCCAGCAGTACAGCGCCGTGCGGGCGCCGCCGAGGTGAAGAAAGCCGGTCGGGCTGGGAGCGAAACGGGTGCGGACGGGCGTGGCGGTGGCAGTGGTCATCGAAGTGAATGCTTATGGATAAAAGAAGCTATTTTACCGCGTCGGTATCGGCGCTAGCGGCCCGTAAACGAAAAACGCCGGCATCCCAGACAAGCAGGACGCCGGCGCCGGAAGGAGATCCGCTTACTTGACGGTGACGTGGATGGTCTTGCTCATCTCCGGACCGTAGGAGAGGTGCGCGCCGTTGGCGAACTGCGAGGTCAGTTCATAGCTGCCGGGAGCCAGCTTGACTTCGGTTTCGGTCTGGCCCTTGCCGAAGTGCAGATGGGTCGCATCCATCGGCACCAGCTGGCCGGCCGGGATAGGGCCGCCATTGATGAGCAGGTGGTTATGCCCGGTCTTCTCGCTCATGTCGCCGGCCGGCCTGACTTCCATGCCGCTGACCACGAACTTGACCTTGAACGGGCTGGCGACGGTGGCGCCGTCGGCCGGCTCGGCGAACGACACCGATTGCGCAAAGGCGCTCGCCGCCATGCAGCCGGTGACGAGGGTGGCGGCCAGGGCGCGGCGCGCAAACATGGTGCTTGCATTCATCAATACAGACTCCTTCTTCTTAGTTATAGAGGACCAAATTGTTTTTATGGCTTAAACCTGATTGTGACAAGGCGATCAATCGTTCTTGATCACGATGCTGGGGAACTTGCTGGTCAAATCCTTGGCTTTTTCGGCCACCTTCACCGCGATCTTGCGCGCGATTTCCTTGTACACCGCGGCCACCGGGCCGTCCGGCTCGGCCACCACGGTCGGCCTGCCGGAGTCGGTCTGCTGGCGGATCGCCATCGTCAGCGGCAAGGCGCCGAGGAAGTCGACGCCGTAGTCGGCGCACATCTTCTGGCCGCCGCCGGCGCCGAAGATCGCTTCCGCGTGGCCGCAATTGGAGCAGATGTGGGTGCTCATGTTTTCCACGATGCCGAGGATGGGGATGCCGACCTTCTCGAACATCTTCAAGCCCTTGCGCGCGTCCAGCAGCGCGATGTCCTGCGGCGTGGTGACGATGACGGCGCCGGTGACCGGCACTTTTTGCGACAGCGTCAGCTGGATGTCGCCGGTGCCGGGCGGCATGTCGACGATCAGGTAATCCAGGTTGCGCCAATTGGTCTGGTCGAGCAGCTGCTGCAGCGCCTGCGTGACCATCGGGCCGCGCCACACCATCGGCTCGTCAGGGTCGATCATGAAGCCGATCGAGGACACCTGGATGCCGTGGTTTTCCAGCGGCTCCATGGTCTTGCCGTCGCTGCTCTCGGGACGGCCCGAGATGCCCAGCATCATCGGCTGCGAAGGGCCGTAAATGTCGGCGTCGAGCACGCCCACGATGGCGCCCTCGGCGGCCAGCGCCAGCGCCAGGTTGACCGCGGTGGTCGACTTGCCGACCCCGCCCTTGCCGGAGGCGACCGCGATGATGTTCTTCACGTTCGGCATCAGCTTGAGGCCGCGCTGCACGGTATGCGAAATGA
>DASYLQ010000614.1:0-5183 GCA_036009485.1 Janthinobacterium sp. | reverse complement strand
TGGAATTCGATATCGGCGGCCGCAACTTCACCTGGCACTTCGATACCTTCAAGGACACCACCATTCTTAATCTGGCAGCGATCGCGCCGGCCGACGTTCATGTGGGAGCGGTCAAGGTATTTGTCGCCATGAATCCGAGGGATATGAATTGACGCTGATGCCGGCAGCCTTGGCTGAAAATGCTGGTAGGGTATTTAATCGGCGGATATTATTTTCCCTGGCTTATAAGCACCGCCTATCTCGTGTGTAAATAGAGCGGCTTTGGAAAAATATATAGGCTTTTGGCAAATATATCGCCCCCGGCCTATATTCTGGAATTATGGCTACCATCTACTCCATTCGCCTCGCCGCCCAGCTGCGCCAGCATTTGAAGGCGCTCAGGAAGGCGCGCAATCTGACCCAGGCCCAGCTTGGGCAGCGCATCGGCGTCAGCCAGGCGCGTATCGCCGAAATCGAGGCGCAGCCGGGTCTCGTCAAATTTGAACAACTGCTGCAATTGTTATCCGCGCTGGAAGTGCGCTTGTCCCTGAAGGCGCCTGACCTTCCAACAAAACCGCCGCGGGCGTTGCCGGTTCCGGCTGAGAAGCGCAGCTGTGCGATAAAAACCGTCAACAAATTGCTTGACGCGTGAGAACGGCCTTTCTACCATCTGGTTCATGGACGATGCATCGAACGGCACGCTAATAAAGCTGCTCGACACGACCGAGCGCCTGATCTCTACGCGTCCGGCGTGGCGCGCAAATTGCTGAATCCCTAGCCTTTCCCTTTTTCAGAGCGAAATTCAACCCTGCCTGTTTACACTGGAGTCACCATGTCATCGAACGCTCATGTCCGTCCGCCGCTTCCCCCTTTCACCCGCGAGAGCGCGATCCAGAAAGTGCGCCTGGCCGAAGACGGCTGGAACGGCCGCAATCCGGAAAAAGTCGCCCTGGCCTACAGCGTCGACACGACCTGGCGCAACCGCGCCGAATTCGTCTACAACCGCGCCGACGCCCAGGCCTTCCTGGAGCGCAAATGGAACAAGGAACTGGACTACCGCCTGATCAAGGAACTGTGGGCCTTCACCGACAACCGCATCGCCGTGCGCTATGCCTACGAATGGCATGACGACGCCGGCAACTGGTTCCGCTCCTACGGCAACGAGAACTGGGAATTCGCCGCCGACGGCTTGATGAGCAATCGCTACGCCAGCATCAACGACATGCCGATCAAGGAATCGGAGCGCAAATTCCACTGGCCTTTGGGGCGCCGTCCGGACGACCACCCGGGCTTGTCCGACCTGGGCCTGTAAGAGCCACCCCTTCCAGGGCCGGGCAGCCATCCGCTACCCCGGTATGGTTTTCTCGCCGGCCGGCGCCGGCACCCTGACGGCCACCGCCCTTGCCGGCGCCAGCGCCGCCTCGCGCCCGGGCCGCATCAGGAAGTCGATGAACACGCGCAGCTTCGGCGGCATGCCGCGCGGATTGAAGAAATACAGGTACAGGCCTTCGCGCGGGCTCCAGTCTTCCAGCACGCGCACCAGGTGGCCGCTGCGCAAAAAGCGCTCGACATATTCCTCGTACAGATAGGCCAGCCCGACGCCGTCCAGCGCCGCCTGCAGCACCGGCAGGGAATCGTTGGAAATGAGCCGCCCCGTTACCGGCACCTGGCGCCGCTCGCCATCCTTTTCCAGGTCCCACGGATACAGCAAGCCGGAGGAGGTGCCGCGGAAGACGATGCAATCGTGATCGTGCAGCATGGCCGGATCGGTCGGCACGCCGCGCCGCGCCAGATAGTCGGGCGAGGCGACGATCGCCGCCCGCAGCTCGGGCCTGACCGGCACCACGTGCATATCCTTTTCCAGCACATTGCCGAAGCGGATGCCGGCGTCGAAACCCTGGCTGACGATGTCGCTCAAGCCATTGTCGACGACGAGTTCCAGGCTGATGTCGGGATAGGCGTCGAGAAATTCGCGCAACATCGGTTCGATCAGCATGATGCTGGCGTTGCGCGGCACGTTCAGGCGCAGCAGGCCGGCTGGCCGGCTGGCCGAGGTGCTGACCTGGTTGACCGCCGTCTGCAAGCCGCTCATCAGCGGCGCCACCCGTTCATGCAGCTGTTCGCCGGCCTCGGTCAGGCTGACGCTGCGCGTGGTGCGGTTGAACAGGCGCACCCCCAGCTTCGCTTCCAGCTGGCGCACGGTGTGGCTGACCGCCGACGGCGACAAGCCGGTGGCCTTGGCCGCGGCCGTGAAGCTGCGCGTGGCCGCCACCTGCAGGAACGCGCCCAATCCATCCAATCCGTCGACGACCATTATGCAATCTCATTTCAAAGGGTGTGCTTAATTATACGGATTGTTTAACACAATCGCCGGGCGCAGAATATCCACCGTCCGCCAGTCCAGGTTTTGAAGCCGCGCCTGGCGGGCGCTCCGACTCTCTCTGGCTCTTTGTATAACGACATACTGTAACGACACACGAAAGGATTTTCCATGGCTACCGCTAACGACAAACCCGTCTGGTTCATCACCGGCTGCTCCACCGGCTTCGGCCGCGAACTGGCGCGCCACACGCTGAGCCTCGGTTACCCGACCGTGATCACGGCGCGCAATACGCAGCAAATCGAAGAATTCAAAGCCGGCCATGAAGACCTGGCCCTGCTGCTGGAACTGGACGTCACCAAACCGGAGCAGATCGCCGCCGCCACCGCCGCGGCGCTGGCGAAATTCGGCCGCATCGACGTGCTGGTCAACAATGCCGGCATCGGCTATTTCGGTTCGATGGAAGAAAGCGACCTGGATGAAGTGCGCCGCATGTTCGAGATTAACGTCTGGGGCCTGGTGCAGATGACCCGCGCCGTCTTGCCGGGCATGCGGCAGCGCCGTTCCGGCAGCATCGTCAACGTCTCCTCGATGGGCGGCCTGGCGGGCTTCGCGGCGACCGGTTTTTACCACGGCACCAAGTTCGCCGTGGAAGGCATGTCCGAATCGCTGGCGCTGGAAGTGGCGCCGCTGGGCATCGACGTGCTGCTGGTCGAGCCGGGCCCCTTCCGCACCGACTGGGCCGGCCGCTCGGCCAACGAGGCGCCGCAAGGCATCGCCGATTACGACCAGACGGTCAAGCTGCGCATCGATACGATCCGCGGCTACAGCGGCAAGCAGCCGGGCGATCCGAAACGCGCCGCCGCCGCCATCGTCAAGGCCGTCGAAGCCGAGCATCCGCCGCGCCGCCTGTTGCTGGGCAAGGTCGCGCTGGCCGGCGCCCGCGCCAAGGTGGAATCGCTGCGCCAGAACATCGAGCAATGGGCCGGCGTCACGGAAGGCGCCGACTTCCCGGCCGGCGAATAAGAGCGCCCGACAAAATCCCCGTCCGCAACGATGACGTAAAACGAGATAAACAATATGAATAATTTTGAATTCCATAACCCGGCCAAGATCCTGTTCGGCCTGGGCCAGATCAAACAGATCGGCAATGAAATCCCGGCCGGCGCGCGCGTGCTGATCACCTACGGCCAGGGCAGCGTCAAGCGCAACGGCGTGCTGGACGAGGTACGCGCCGCGCTGGCCGGTCGCACCGTGTTCGAGTTCGGCGGCATCGAAGCCAATCCGGCCTACCTGACCCTGTGCAAGGCCATCGAATTGGGCCGGGCCGAGCGCATCGACTTCTTGCTGGCGGTCGGCGGCGGTTCGGTGGCCGACGGCACCAAGTTCATCGCCGCCGGCCTGAAATATGCCGGCGACCCCTGGGACATCATGGACAAGAAAAATTTTGTCGTCCAGGACGCGGTGGCCATGGGCTGCGTGCTGACCTTGCCGGCCACCGGCTCCGAAATGAACGCCGGCGCCGTCATCAGCCGTCCCGAAACCGGCGACAAGCTGGACTTCCATTCGCCGCACGTGCTGCCGCGCTTTTCCGTGCTCGATCCCAGCACCACCTACACGCTGCCGCCGCGGCAGATCGGCAACGGCGTGGTGGACGCCTTCGTCCACACGGTGGAACAGTACCTGACCTATCCGGTCGACGCCAAGGTGCAGGACCGGTTTGCCGAAGGCTTGCTGCTGACGCTGATCGAAGACGGCCCGCTGGCCTTGAAGCGCCCCGAGGATTACAAGGTGCGCGCGAACATCATGTGGGCGGCGACGATGGCGCTGAACGGTTTGATCGGCGCCGGCGTGCCGCAGGACTGGGCCACGCACATGATCGGCCATGAGCTGACCGCGCTGCATGGCCTGGACCATGCGCAAAGCCTGGCGGTGGTGCTGCCCTCGCTGCTGCACCTGAAGCGCGACGCCAAGCGCGCCAAGCTGCTGCAATATGCCGAGCGCGTATGGAACCTGCGCGAGGGCGACGAGGATAGCCGCATCGACGCCGCCATCGCCGCGACCAGGGATTTCTTCGAGCGCATGGAAGTGCGCACCAGCTTGTCGGCCTACGGCGTCGGCAAGGAGTCCATCCCGGCCATCCTGCACAAACTGGAGGAACATGGCATGACGGCGCTGGGGGAGCATGGCGACATCACGCTGGCGCTCAGCGGACGTATCCTGGAGCGCGCGCTGTAAGGGGACCTCGACAAACCTGCTGCGCAGCCCGCTATCGCGTCTGCGTTGCTCACCGTACCTAAGTACGGTTCCGCTACTCAACGCGATAGCGGGCTTGCTCGCGACGGTTTTTCGAGGCCCCCGTAAAGGAGTTCAAGCCGCGCCGCCATGCTTTCCGGGTGCGGCGGCAATGATTTCACTCATGACTACGATGCATGCAGGCTTAATTTGAAGATGGTGACAATTCGAGCTTATTGGCAATGAAATTAAGCCTAGTATGCCTGCTGGGGGGTTACTGCTGAGTTCGAACGACAGCGGCAACAGGGCGCCTGGCCGGCGCCTGTCGTGGCAGTCACGATCTCCTTTCACTCGGCTAACTCACCAATGAAGGAGTAGGTAACATGACAACGTCTGAACTGGTAGCGGTTGAGCATCTGTATCTGATCGCGGGCAATCTGGGCTTGCCCGGCGCGCCTGTCTTGAATCTTTCTGTCCTGTATAACCCGGACGGCAGTCCCGCCAGCCTGAGCGGCGAAGCGGTGATCGCCCAGGCCATTGCGCCGCCGGGCGGGCGCATTGTGATCAAGAGTATCAGCGGGCCGGTGTATGGCCTGGGTTTTGGCAAGGAAACGCGGGCGTTTTCGCTGACGGGAGAATATGTGCAGTC
>DASYLQ010000613.1:0-1685 GCA_036009485.1 Janthinobacterium sp. | reverse complement strand
GCACGTGCGGGAAATTGAAATTATACACTAAAAGCCCGCCCTGAAGCCCCCATCGGCACGCAAAAAAGCCCAAAACGGGGCCAAAGCCGCCTCGGCCGCAGCGGAAAACGGTCTATTCCGTTTCAAACCGAGAACTGTGTGATATCGAACGGAAAGAACAGGCTGGATTGGCGACACTGCCGTCACTGCATTATTTTCCCTGCAGCTTTTTTATGGAGGTCGACATGAGCTGCGGAGAACGCGATGCCTATGGCATGTATGGACAAAGGCCCCGGCCGGGCTGCTCGCGGGCTGATCTATAAAGGACGCAGACCGGAAGGCAAGCTTCTGCTTTAGCGCCCAGCAGTCAATTGCATCGGAATATATGCAATCCCATGCTGCTCCACCCGCGGTCCGCTCGCAACAAAGCCAAAACGCTGGTACATCGCCGCCGCATGCACGGATGAATTCACCGTAAAACCCTGGGTATTACCGGCCGCGATGGCCGCTTCCTTGCCCGCCTGCCATAGAAGCCGGCCGATGCCGCGGCGCTGAAATGCCGGCGCGACAAATAAATGAAACAGATGGCGCCGGTCGCGCAGCGCCACCACGCCGGCCAGCTCGGCGCCGATAAAACCCATCTGGTAGTGAACATTGCCCGCGCCGATATAGCCAGCGATGGCTGCCGGCGCCATGCTTTGCCTGAAAGTCTCGGCGCCCTCGCCGTCCGGATGCAGCGTCAGGTAAGGCATCACTTGCCCGATCAGCGCGCTGATCGCCGGCGCATCGCCGGGCTCTGCCAGACGCAGGGTTAAAGTATCCATCAGGCTATTCTGCCAGAACATGGGCCGGTGTCCGCAAAAACCCTCAGCAAAAGTCGCGGCTGCTGGTCGGCAAGCGCCCCAGCCACGCCGACATATCCACCAGGCGCTTGGCCACCAGGTTGCGCACGATGCCTTCCTGCGGCCAGACGCCGTAGACGCCCAAGAGCGGCGCGCCCAGCACTTCGCGGCGCTGCCGCTCCACCAGCGCCGGCCAGACGATGACGTTGACGGTGCCGGTCTCGTCTTCCAGCGTCATGAAGATCACGCCCTTGGCCGTGGCGGGACGCTGGCGCACCGTGACGATGCCGCAGGCGCGCGCCAGCATGCCGTTTTTATACGTGGCCAAGGTCGAGGCCGGCATGAAGCGCCGCTCCGACAATCGCTGGCGCAGCAGCGCCAGCGGATGGCGTCCCAGCGTCAGTCCCTGCGCCCGATAATCGCCGAGGATGTCGTCGCCTTCCGATGGCGGCCGCAGCAGCGGCGTCTCTTCCAGCGGCGCGGTCGGCCGCAATAAATCCTTGTCCGGCACCGCGCCGACGGCTTGCCACAAGGCTTGCCTGCGGTTGCCCGCCAGGCCGAGCAGCGCATTGCCGCCCGCCAGCACCTGCAAGTCCTGCCGTTCCAGGCCGGCCCGCCGCGCCAGGTTGGCCACGCCGTTGTAAGGCCGTAGCGCGCGCTCATCCTCGATACGTCTGGCGGCGCCGGGGCGCATGCCGCGCAGCCGCGACAGGCCGAGCCGCACCGCCGGCTGCTCACTGCGGTCGGCCGCGCGCTCTTCCAGCGTCGAATCCCAGCAACTGATATTGACGTCGACCGGGCGCACCTCGACGCCGTGGCGGCGGGCGTCTTGCACCAGTTGCGAGGGGCTATAGAAACCTATCG
>DASYLQ010000612.1:0-3006 GCA_036009485.1 Janthinobacterium sp. | reverse complement strand
CGACCAGGGCCAGCGAGAGCACCGGCTGGGTGCCGCACAAGGCGCGGGCAATGCCCTCGGCCGGGGCGAAGCCGGGCTGCATGGCGAACGGCGCCGCGTGGCCCCACCAGCCCGACAGCGGCTGGCGGAAGGTTTCCTGGTGCCTGTGCGGGACCCAGATGAAGGCCGGTGCGCCGGGGCCGCCGTTCAGGTATTTATAGGTGCAGCCGACGGCCAGGTCGGCGCCGTCGCCGTGCAGGTCCAGCGGCACCGCACCGGCCGAATGGGCCAGGTCCCAGACGATCAGCGCACCCTGTTCGTGCGCCAGGGCGCTCAGCGCCGCCATGTCGTGGCGGTAGCCGGTGCGGTAATTGACGTGGGTGAGCATCACCGCCGCCGTCTGCCGGTCGATGGCGTCTTGCAGCTCGGCCGGCGAATCGGCCAGGCGGATGCTGTAGCCGCGCTCCAGCCAGGCCGACAGGCCCTGCGCCATATAGAGATCGGTGGGAAAGTTGCTGCGCTCGGTGACCAGCACCCGGCGCTCGCTGCGCGCCGGGTCGTCGGCCTGCATGCGCAGCGCCGCGGCCAGCGCCTTGAACAGGTTCACCGAGGTGGTGTCGGTCACCACCACCTCGCCGGCGCCGGCGCCGAGCAGCGGGGCGATGCGGTCGCCCAGGTGCTTCGGCAAGTCGAACCAGCCGGCCGTGTTCCAGCTGCGGATCAAGTCATGGCCCCATTCGCGGGCGATGACTTCCTGGGCGCGGGCGAGGGCGGCTTTCGGCCGCGCGCCCAGCGAATTGCCGTCCAGGTAAATCACGCCCTGGGGCAGATCGAAGCGCTCGCGCAGCGGCGCCAGCGCATCGGCGCGGTCCAGGGCGAGGCAGTCGATGCGGCTCTTGATCGCGCCGGTCTTGAAGGAATCGGTATTCATTGCTTCTTCATGCAGTGCTTGCCGGCGGCAGGGCGCGCAGGATGGCGCGCACCGGGCTGGCGTCCATGCCGGCCAGTTTCAGGGGCAGGGCGATCAATTCATAGTCGCCCTCGGGCACGCCGTCCAGCACCACGCCTTCGAGGATCGCCATCCGGTTCGCCCGTACCGCGTGGTGGGCATCCAGCGTCTTCGAATCCTGCGGGTCGAGCGAGGCGGCGTCGGTGCCGACCAGGATCACGCCGCGGCTGGCCAGCAGGGCGATGGCTTGCGGCGAGACCGGCGTGAAGTGGGCGTCCCAGGCGTCCACCGGCGCCTTGATATACGTCCGCAGCAGCACGCGCGGCGGCACGCCGTCCAGCGCATGCCGGATGTCGCAGACGCGCACCATGGCCGTGCCGACGCAATCGATGACCCGGCACGGGCCCAGATACGCCGCCAGCGCAACGGCGTCGATGGCCAGGCCGTGCGGATCGTAATGCGAAGGGGCGTCGGTATGCGCGCCCAGATGGGTGGTCATGCTCATCTTGCTGACGCGGACCGGGCAGCCGCCGCCGATTTCCCAGGTCGCTTCCGCGGCGAACGGAGTGTCGCCCGGCCACACGGGGATGGCTGCCGAGATGGTCGGGCTGATATCCCAGATGGCCGCTTCCGGTGACGCTTCCTGTGACTCACTTGCCTGCATCACAACCTCGCTATGCTTGAAGCTTCATTGGTCCGAAGGCGCGAGTGTATCAATATTTTTTTAAAACCCCTAAAGTTCTCCTTCCCGCCGCCGTTACAAGACTCATGAAAGAAATTTCTTACTTATTGAAAATTTTTTCGATATCACCCTAAAGTTCTTCAAAAGCTTGCCGTTACCGGTAGTGGAAGTGCCTTATGTTGTAAAAAAGAGACGTGAGAAAGCATTTTATTTCCAGATGAAAATTTCTTAAATCCAGACTTGCGCATCTGTCAATTTTCCTGCCCGCACGGGCGTAAACGACGATTCTAGCGTGTTTGTCAGACAAACACCTACGGATCGCTCTGCCTATTCCCCGACCAAAAATACAGCGCGCTCCCTCTTTGCGTAATTTCGTTGCTCCTGCAGAATGTATCTCATTGGCAACCCAAACGCGGTGCCGGACGTTCAAAATGGGATCAAGGAGATGAAAATGACTGCTAACGACATGATGGCTGAGATTCGCGATGCTAACCTGAGCTACCTGATGTTGGCCCAGCAGATGATCCGTTCGGACAAGGTCACTGCGATCTTTCGTCTGGGTATAGCCGCCGAGATCGCCGACCTGATCGAAGGCATGAGCAATGCGCAAATTCTCAAGCTCGCCGGCGGCAACATGATGCTGGCCCGCTTCCGCTTCGACGACAGCGCGATCCTGTCGATGCTGACGAACTATAATAAAGACCGCGTGCTGGCCCAGTCCCACGCCGCGATCCTGATGGCCGGCCAGCCGGTCGAAGAAATCGTCTAAGCGTCCGCCCAGCATTCATCGTTTCGTCAGGAGTAGAGAAAATGGCCAAGAAAAGCGTAGTGTCGGAAGCCCAGGAAATCCAGCTCGCGATCGAACTCATCCAACTCGGCGCCCGCCTCCAGTTGCTGGAAACGGAAGTCTCGCTGTCGCGCGAACGCTTGCTCAAGCTCTACAAGGAATTGAAGGGCGTCTCGCCGCCGAAGGGCATGCTGCCGTTCTCGACAGACTGGTTCCTGACCTGGCAGCCGAACATCCATTCTTCTCTGTTCATTAATATCCATGGCTTCCTGGTCGAACACGCCGGCGCCACGGGCATCGAAGCCGTGATGAAAGCCTATCAGTTGTATCTTGAACAAATGCCGCCGGAGCCGGGCGAAGAGCCGCTGTTGTCGCTGACCCGGGCCTGGACGCTGGTGCGTTTTTTCAGCGGCAAGATGCTGGCGCTGGCCCCTTGCGGCAAGTGCAGCGGCAAATTCGTCGTCAATTGCCTCGACCTGCACGGCCATTATGTCTGCGGCCTGTGCCACATGCCTTCGCGCGCCGGCAAGACCAAGAAGTCCCGCGAAGCCGGCGAGGCCGCGCTGTCGCTGGCGGCCTGATCCCTCACATCTGCGCATCGCCGGCGTG
>DASYLQ010000611.1:0-8509 GCA_036009485.1 Janthinobacterium sp. | reverse complement strand
CCACTTCAAGGCTGTCAACGACCGCTTCGGCCACCTGTACGGCGACGAGGTGCTGATCCTGATCGCCAACCTGCTGCAGACGTCGTTCCGCGCCCAGGACCGCGTGTTCCGCTTCGGCGGCGAGGAATTCGTCGTGCTGCTGCGCTCGACCACGCTGAACAATGCGAAAAAAATCATCGACCGCTTCCGCATGAATGTCGCGAGCCACGATTTCCCGCAAGTGGGCAGGGTCACGGTCAGCGTCGGCTTCGTCAGCATCAGCGCCTACGAAGCGCCGGTCATCATCCTCGGCCGCGCCGACCAGGCGCTGTATTACGCCAAGAGCCACGGCCGCAACCTGGCCTGCCATTACGACGAGCTGGTCAGCGGCGGCTTGCTGCAGACCATAGAATCGAACGACACCGCGGAGTTTTTCTAAGTACTCGTTCAGAAATAAATGTGGAATTTTGGCGAACATAGCCGGATGCGATACAAGGCGCCTGTTGCGACGCAGTGCGAGCACTGCTAGCGGCGGGCAACGCGGCCGCCGCTCCGGCGGCGCTGGATGCGCTGCGGCAGGCGGCGATCGGTGACGAAAACATGTTCGAGGAACTGATGGAGGCGGTGCGCGTCTGTTCGCTGGGACAGATCACGAGCGCGCTGTTCGAGGTCGGCGGGGAGTACCGGCGCAATATGTAGCCCGCGCGTTCGCTACCCCGGGCAGGGCCCTACGGTCGCTCCCGCCAGCAGCACCGGCTGCCACAGCACCTGCAATTCGGACGGCGGCGTGCCGGCCAGCAGCGCCAGCAGCATCTCGCACATCCTGGCGCCGGCGCGGCGCGGTTCGGGCTGGTCGATGGTGCTGACGTTGGCGCCTATCAGCGTGTCTTCGACGCTGCCCCAGACGATCACCGAGACTTCCTTGCCGATCTCGATGCCGGCGTCGAGCAGCGCCCGCACCGCGCCAACGCCGGACAAATGATTGTCGACCACCACCGCCGTCGGCCGCGGCGAACCAGCCAGCAATTGCTGCATCGCCTGGTAGCCGCCGCGCCGGTCCAGCATATTGTCGATCAGGTGGCGCGGATCGGGAACCAGGCCGGCGCCGGACAAGGCCTTGACGAAACTGTCATGGCACTGGCGCGCGAAATTCAATTCCAGCGGGGCACTGATCAGCGCCAGGCGCTGGTGCCCGAGGCCGAGCAGGCGCTCGACCGCCAGGCGCATGCCGGCTTCGTTGTCGTAGTCGAACCAGGCGTACGGCGAACTGGTCGAGGTGCGGCCGTGCGCGACGAAGGGGAAGCCGGCCTTGCTCAGGTAGGCGATGCGCTCGTCCCGCACCAGCGTGCGCCCGACCACCAGCCCGTCGACGCGGCGGCCGCGCACCATCTGTTCGTACGAGGGCTGTTCGTTGTGCTGGGAAACCGGCGCGATGATCAGGTTCATCCTGGATTTTTCCAGCGCTTCCGACATGCCGCCGACCACGCCGAGGAACATCGGGTCGCCCAGGTCGGTGGGCAGCAGCGGGTAGATGATACCGAAGACATTGGTGCGGCCGACGGCCAGGCTGCGCGCCATCGGGTTGGCTTCATAGCCGGCCTCCTTGGCGGCGGCCAGCACCCGTTCGCGCGTGCGTCCATTCACTTCCGGATAACCGTTCAAGGCGCGGCTCACCGTGGTTTTCGACATGCCGAGTAAGTTTGCAAGGCTCTTCAGGTTCATGGATGGCGGGTCGCAGGTCGCAGGTCGGGTAGGCAGGATTGTGAATTTTATTTAATGTTGGCTGCCGATTATAGCCGAGGTATCGAAACGCTCCGCCGGCGTGCGCTCGATCGCCCTTTTGAAAAAATACAGCGTGGCCAGGACGATGCCGATCGGCGCCAGGGCCAGGTAAAACGCGGAATGGCCATTGTATTTGCCGAACACATAAGCGCTGATCATCGATCCGGTGGTGCCGTCCGGCACACCATCGCTGTGAAGCGAGCGCACACTTACCACATTGACCGCTTACTACGGTCAATATTACTTTATAGGAATTTGTTTCTTTTAAAAAATATTAAAAACACATATTTTTCTGGCATCTGAAGCGGATTTGCCCTATCTTAATCAGAAGCTTGTGCGATGTCATACCGGTATTAAAACGGCCACGCCATTGATGACGAGCTTTTTGCCCAAAGGTGAACAAAATGGCTCCCATCTCTTCCATCAGCAATAATTTACAGACCATGATCGTGCTGTCCCAGCGCCAGGTACAGCAAGACCAGAACGCGGTACAGCAAAATAACCAGCGCCTGCAGCAAAGCCAGGTGCAACTGAGCAGGGACCAAGCCCAGTTGGACCAGGCGCAGCAGCAAAGCCGGCAAGTGCAGCAACAACAGAGCCTGCAGGCGGCGCCCCAAGTCAATTTGAACAGCGCCATCCAGGCTCAGGCGTCAAGAGCCAGCCCCTTGCCCTCATCGTCGGCCGCCACCCGGCCACAAGCCAATGCGCAGGGACAGAGCATAGGCTCGGTCATCAACGTGACTGCGTAATTTCTTGCTAAGTACCCAATCGGAAATAAGTGTGAAATTTTGGCGAACATAGCGGGATGCGATGCAAGGCGGCCGGCGCGACGCAGTGCGAGCACTGCGAGCGACGGGCAACGCCGCAGCGCGCCCGCTATGGAAGACAAAAAGCACAATTATTTATGAATGGGTACTTAGCGCGGCGCAGGCGGTCGGCATGTTCCTGTGCCATTTCGCCTGAATTCCATCTCGAAACGTTTTCGGCGGACCGACGCTTTGCCCTAGAATAGGCTATCCAAGCACCGGAGCCGCCCATGTCGATCACCCCGCAAGAACTGGCCCTGCTGATGCAGGAAGTGGAACTGGAAGACCCGATCGATTTCGCCGACCTGCCTTTCGACGATGGCCAATTGCGCGGCCTGATCGCCAACCACCTTTGCGAGATGGCCGACGCCATGCAGGATTTCTCCGAAGAAGACCGGAATCTGACCTTGCTGGCGGTGGCCGCCAAGCTGGTGCTGGAAAACCTGGTGCTCAACGTCCAATTGCTGAGGCGCCACGGCTTGCCGATGAGCGACAGCGTCGAAGGCTTGCTGCAGCGCCTGCGCGGCAATCAATAACAGGGCACCTCGAAAAACCTACTGCGCAGCCCGCTCTCGCGTCTCCGTTGCTCACCGGCTCGGCGCCCCGTACTGCGTACGGTTCCGCTACTGAACGCGCGAAGTTAATATCGCGCGCTTGCTCGCGACGGTTTTTCGAGGCGCCCTTGAGCGCCGGGACCACGCCGGCGGCGCCGGCGCCCACGGCAGGCTAGCCATCGAGGGCGTCGCCCGCCCGCGGCGGCAAGGGCTGGGGATCGCTATTCCCGGCGCCGGTCGAGGCCGCGCCATTGCGCAGCTCGACCGGTTCCAGCGCCGTGCGCAAGCGCGGCAGCGCCTGCGGATAGCGCGCGACGATAAAGGCGATCATCGCCTCGCGGATTTCGCAGCGCAGATCGAAGGCGGCGCCGGAATCGGTGGCGCTGACCAGCAGGCGCAACTGCATCGCCTTTTCATTGGCGTCGGTCACCTGCAGCACGCAGACCCGGCCGTCCCAGCGCGTGGACGCATGGGTAATGCGCTCGAACTCGGCGCGCAGCGGCGCCAGCGGCACGCCGAAATCCAGCCACAGGAATACCGTGCCGAGGATGGTGGCGGAAGTGTGGGTCCAGTTCTCGAATGGATTTTCGATAAACCATTGCAGCGGCACGATCATGCGCCGCTCGTCCCAGATGCGCACCACCACGAAGGTGCCGGTGATTTTCTCGACGCGGCCCCATTCGCCGTTGACGATCAACACGTCGTCGAGGCGAATCGGCTGCGAAAAAGCGATTTGCAGGCCGGCGATGAAATTGCCCAGCACGGGGCGCGCGGCGATACCGGCGACCAGGCCGGCCACGCCCGCCGAGGCCAGCAGGCTGGCGCCGAACTGGCGCGCGCCGGGCAAGGTCAACAGCACGAAACCCAGCCCCAGCAAACCGACGATGAAATTGGCGCTGCGCGTCAGCACGCTGGTCTGGGTCAGCACGCGGCGCGCGCGCAGATTGTCGGCCACGTCGACCGGGTGCAGCTGGGCGACGGTGACGCTGACGGAGCCAATGCAAGCCATGGCCAGCCAGGTCAGGGCGACGATCAGGGCGACGCTGTCGATGCGCGACATTTGCAGCAAGAAAGGCGTGTGGTCGGGCGCGCCGGTCAGCACCAGGCGCAGCGCGAACAGCATCGCGCTCACCTGGCTGGCGCGCAAGCCCGCCACGGTGGCATTGGTGGCGAAGGGCTTGTTGCGCGTCAGCCGGCGCAGCAGCAGCATGCCCATGCGGTGCAGCACCAGCGCCGCGATCGTGAAGATGAGCGCGCTGACGGCGACGATCAGCGCGGAGCGCAAGGGACTGTCGCTCAGGTTTGAAAAATAATCGTAGTCCTGCATAGGCATTCCTCGCAACATGCAATGAAAAGCATGGTCCAGCAATTGTATGCGAAGGAAATCTTTGATGTCGCCCATGGCGGAGCTAGCGAAAATCTGGCCGATATCCTGGCCAATATCCTGACGTTTACGCCTATATGTGCGTAAGCGCACGCAGCATTTTCCCTCCCGGATGACAAAATAAGGACGCTGAGGTCGATTGCGGCACGAATGTGGGCAAGGCCGCGAGGGGAACATGCATCGCTGGACAGCGGGCTGGCGGACGCCAGCCGCTGCGATGCGGCCAATTGTTTGCAGTCTCTGCAATCACCAAAAGGAAAACCATCATGTCATTTCGGTCCCTGAGACTTTCTTTACGCTTTATCCTGCCGCTGGCCTTGGTGCTGGGCCTGTTCGCCTACATCGTCGTGCCGCTGATGGACAAGCTGACGCTGCGCTGGTCGGTGCGCGACCTGGACAACCGCTCGCAATTGCTGGCCAGCACGCTGCAAGTCCCGCTGGCGGAATATGTGCCGATGAGGGATGGCTTGCACATCGACCAGTTGTTCAATAGCGCGATCCAGGACGAGCGCCTGTTCGCGCTGGGCTATTGCGACAGCAGTGGCAAGCTGCTGTACAAGACCCGCACCTATCCGCCATCGCTGGGCTGCTGGACCGCGCCGCAGGACGGCACCGTGCGCAAGTCGCTGGTGCGCCTGCCGCGCGGCCCGGTGCATGTGGCGGAAAGCGACATCACGCAGGAAGACGGCGCGGCGCTGGGCCGCCTGATCCTGGTGCACGACATGAGCTTCATCGAGCGCCGCAGCGCCGACACCAAGAAATACGTGCTGGGCTTTTTCGCCCTGCTGGCGGTGGCGATCTCGGCCATCACCCTGCTGGTGTCGCACCTGAGCTGGCGCGGCTGGCTCAGCGGCCTGAACGACATTCTGCGCGGCGAATTGCTGTCGCGCGCGGAAAAGCCCAGCAATGCCGCGCCGCCGCCGCCCGAAATGGAGCCGCTGATCGGCGACCTGCGCGCGCTGCTCGAGGAATACCATATGGAGCGGCAGGGCTCGAACGGCTCCGGCAGCGAATGGACGCCGGACAAGCTGAAGGCGCTGCTGCAGGAAGACCTGGCCGGCGACCAGGTGCTGGTGGTGTCCAACCGCGAACCCTACATCCATGAGAAGACGGCCGGCGGCATCAAGGTGCGGCGTCCCGCCAGCGGCCTGGTGACGGCGGTGGAAGCGGTGATGCGGGCCTGCTCCGGCACCTGGATCGCCCACGGCGCCGGCAGCGCCGACCGCGACACGGTGGACCGCGAAGACCATGTGCCGGTGCCGCCCGACAATCCCAGTTATACCCTGCGCCGCGTCTGGCTGACGGAAGAAGAAGAAAAAGGCTATTACTACGGTTTCGCCAACGAGGGCCTGTGGCCGCTGTGCCATATCGCCCACGTGCGGCCGGTGTTCCGCACCTCCGACTGGAACGAGTACGTCAAGGTCAACCGCCGCTTCGCCGACGCCGTGATCCGCGAGGCGCACCGCGACAACCCGGTGGTGCTGGTGCAGGATTATCACTTCGCCCTGCTGCCGCGCATGGTGCGCGAGGCCTTGCCGAAAGCCACCATCATCACTTTTTGGCACATTCCCTGGCCGAACTCGGAATCGTTCGGCATCTGCCCGTGGCGTGAAGAGATTTTGGAAGGCATGCTGGGCAGTACCATCCTGGGCTTCCACACGCCCTTCCACCGCAAGAATTTCCTCGATACGGTAGACCGCTACCTGGAAACCCGCATCGAGACCGAGGCATCGACCATTTCCTATGGCGGCGAGCTGACCCAGGTCGAGGATTACCCGATCTCCATCGCCTGGCCGGAATATCCGGACAGCGTGCCGGTCGAGCAATGCCGCAGCGAGGTGCGTCAGTTGCTGGGCTTGCCGGAAGACCACTTGATCGGCTTCGGCGTCGACCGGCTCGATTACACCAAGGGCATCCTGGAGCGCTTCCAGGCGGTCGAACGCATGCTGGAACTGCGTCCCGGCATGGTCGGCCATTTCACCTTCGTGCAGATCGCCGCCCCCAGCCGCTCCGAGCTGGAGGAATACATGAATTT
The DNA here is from genome assembly GCA_036009485.1 of Janthinobacterium sp. Taxonomy (GTDB): domain Bacteria; phylum Pseudomonadota; class Gammaproteobacteria; order Burkholderiales; family Burkholderiaceae_D; genus Janthinobacterium. The sequence goes on along the minus strand of DASYLQ010000611.1, from coordinate 1,969 downwards.
CGAGGAGCGCGTGCGCAAGCTGGCGCTGCGCATCAACGGCCGTTTCGGCGGCCCCGGCTATGAACCGATCGTGCTCAAGATCGAACACCATAACCAAAACGATTTGCAGCGCTACTTCCGCGCCGCCGAGGTTTGCATGGTGACCAGCTTGCACGACGGCATGAACCTGGTGGCCAAGGAATTCATCGCCGCGCGCGACGACGAGCGCGGCGTGCTGGTGCTGAGCCAGTTCACCGGCGCGGCGCGCGAATTGCACGAAGCGCTGATCGTCAACCCCTACCATATCGAACAGGGCGCCGAAGCGCTGTACCGCGGCCTCGTCATGCCGCCGGTCGAGCAGCGCGAGCGGATGCGCAGCATGCGCGACCGCGTGCGTTATTTCAATGTCTACCGCTGGGCCGGCCACATGCTGCTGGACGCGGCCCGCCTGCGCCAGCGCGAAAAGGTGATGTCGAAGATCCGCTCGCACAGCCGCAGCTCCTTGCGGCGGGTGGGATGAGCGCCGTGCCGGAGTTGCAGGGTGCGCAGGGCCAGGGCGCCAAGGGCGCGGGTCCCGCCTTCTCCTTGCGCGACTGGCTGGACTGCAGCCTGTTCCTCGATTTCGACGGCACCCTGGTCGAACTGGCGCCGACGCCGGAAGAAGTGCTCGTTGCGCCCGACCTGGTCGAGGTGCTGGCGGCGCTGCAGGATAAGCTCGACGGCCGCGTCGCCATCGTCAGCGGCCGCCCGATCGGGCAGATCGACGCCAAGCTGGCGCCGCTGAAACTGGCGGTCGCCGGCGTCCACGGCGCCGAAAGGCGCAGCGCCGACGGCACCCTGCATTACGCGCCGGCGCCGTCCTTGCTGGCGGCGCAATTGTGCGCGCAGCGGCTGGTGGACCAGCATCCCGGCCTGCGCCTGGAAGACAAGCGCGGCGCGCTGGCCCTGCACTACCGCCAGGCGCCGCAGCTGGAAGCCCTGTGCAAGCGCGCGATGCTGGCGGCGCTGCAGCAATGCCCCGGCATGGTGCTCTTGCACGGCAAGATGGTGCTGGAACTGAAGCCGGCCGGCAGCACCAAGGGCACGGCCTTGCACGACTTTATGCAGGAAGCGCCGTTCAGCGGCCATCGCCCGCTGTTCGCCGGCGACGATACCACCGACGAGGCCGGCTTCGCCTATGCCCAGCAGGTCGGCGGTCTCGGCTTGAAAATAGGCCCGGGTCTCAGCGTGGCGCAATACCGTCTTGCCACACCGCAGGAATTGCGCGCAGAATTGGCGCATGCAGCCATCACCCTCGCCTAAGGACACTGACATGACGACCCTGCACAACGGCGCCGCTGCCGCGCCCGATTCCGCCCCGCCCGAACCGCTTTCCCCCATGCCGCAAGCCTCGCTCAATTGCGGCGTGATCGGCAATTGCGCCTTCAGCGCCCTGGTCGACAAGATGGGCCGCATCGTCTGGTGCTGCCTGCCGCGTTTCGATGGCGACCCGGTCTTCAACGCCATCCTCGACAGCAGCGGCGACGGCAGCTTCTGGGGCATCGAACTGGAAAACTGCGTCAAGAGCGAACAGTTTTACGACCCCAACACGGCGGTGCTGCGCACGCGCCTGACCGACGCCGACAACCACAGCATCGAGATCACCGATTTCGCCCCGCGCTTCATGAGCCGCGACCGCATGTTCCGGCCGACGATGCTGGTGCGCCGCATCCGCGTGCTCAACAGCGCGGTGCGCATCCGCGTGCGCGTGCGCCCGCGTTTCGACTGGGGCCGGATCGCGCCGGCCACCACCCGGGGCAGCCATCACATCCGCTACGTCGGCCCGGACCAGACCCTGCGCCTGAATACCGACGCCTCGCTCAGCCATGTGCTGTCGGAATCGTTTTTCCTGATTAACAGCACGCTGAACTTCACGCTGGGGCCGGACGAAACCCTGAGCGACGGCATCGACGACACGGCCCACAGCTTCGAGAAGGAAACCATCAATTAC
>DASYLQ010000610.1:0-5210 GCA_036009485.1 Janthinobacterium sp. | reverse complement strand
TCGCGCAGCTCGGGTGAGGACCCTTTGAGCGCGAGGATGAGCGCTTCGGACTGCACTTCGCGCAGCAGCGTCTGGATGCCGCGATCGTCGATCTCGAGCACGTTCTCCCAGGTGAACATCTGGTCGAGGATCTTCTGCGCGAGGTCCGCGTCGAAGGCCTTCACGCCTTCGATCACCGAGTTCTCCTGCGAGGCCGGCATCAGGTTCAGGATGTCGGCAGCCGCGCGCACGCCGCCCATCGCGCTCTTCTTCACGCTGTCGTTCCCCGACATGAGCTTGGTCAGCACGTCGTTCAGCTCGCGCAGCGCGGCCGGCTGCACGCCGTCCAGCGTAGCGATCCGCAGCACGACGTCGTTGCGCAACCGGTCCGTGAAGTTTGACAGGATTTCGCATGCCTGGTCGCGCTCCAGGTGCACGAGGATGGTGGCGATGATCTGCGGATGCTCGTTGCGGATCAGTTCGGACACCGATTGCGAATCCATCCATTTCAGGCTTTCGATGCCGGAGGCGTCCTTGCCGCCCAGGATGCGCGACAGCAGCACGGAAGCCTTGTCGTCGCCCAGCGCCTTGGTCAGCACCTGGCGGATGTATTCGTCGGAATCGAGGCCGACGGTGGAATTGAGCGCGGTCTGGTCGCGGAAGTCGTCCAGCACCGTCACCACCTGTTCGTGGGCGATGCCCTTCATCGTCGCCATCGCTGCGCCCAGCTTCAGCACCTCGCGCGGGCCGAGGAATTTCATCACTTCCGCCGCCTCGCTCTCGCCCAGCGCGAGCATCAGGATGGCGGCTTTTTGCAGTCCGGTCGACTCAGTCATTGTTTCCCACCCATGCTTTGATGACGTTGGCGACGACGCGCGGATCTTCCTGCGCCAGTTTCTTGGCCATGGCCATGTTGTCGCGGTAGGTGCGCGCCGTGCTTTCTTCCATGGCCGCCAGTTCCGACTGGGTCAGGATTTCATCGCGTATGTCGTTTTCATGCGGCAGGGTCGGCTCTTCCGGTTCCGGCTCGGCGCCGATGTCGTCGATCTTGCGGAATACCGGGCGCAGCATCGGCCGGACGATCTTGAAGAACAGGTAGAGCAGGATCAGCGCGGTGATCAGGAACTTCGCCAATTCCTTCGCCAGCGGCAGGTTGGCCGGGTCGCGCCACCAGTCGAGCGTGATCTCGCCCGGCTTGTCGACGCCGTCGAAGGGCGAGTTGGCGACGCTGAAACTGTCGCCGCGCTCCTTGTTGTAACCCATCGCTTCCTTGACCAGGTCGTTGATCTGCACCATCTCGGCTGGCGACAGGGCCTTCACCGTCACCTTGCCGGTCTTGGGATCGACGGCGCGGCGGTAATTGACCACCACCGCCACCGACAGCCGGCGCAGGCCGCCCACCGATTTCTGCTCGTAGCGCACGGTCTTGTCGACTTCGTAATTGGTGGTCGAGTCCTTGTGCGTCGGGCCGCTCTGGAGCGGCGCGGCGGCCGGCGGCGCGCCCGGCGCCGGCGCGGTGATCGGCGCCGTCGCCACGCCCGGCGGCTGGTTTGACAGCGCGCCCGGCACGCCCGATGCATTGGCGCTGGCGGGACCGCTGCTCTCGCTGGTTTGCTGGCTGCGGATGGCCGACGCTTCCGGCGGCGAGTTCGGCTTGTAGCTTTCGTTGGCCTGTTCGACCTGGGAGAAATCGACGTCGGCGGTGGCTTCGGCGCGCACATTGCCTTCGCCGACGATGGGATTGATGATCGATTCGACTTGCTTGATCACGCTTTGCTGCAATTGCTGCACGTATTTCAGCTGGTTCGGGTCGAGGTTCTTGCTATTGCCGGCCGGGTTGTTCTTGCTGGTGTCGGACAAGAGGTTGCCGGCCTGGTCGACCAGGGTGACGTTGGACGGCAGCAATTCCGGCACGCTGGAAGCGACCAGGTGGACGATGGCGCTGACCTGGGCCGGGTCGAGGGCGCGCCCGGCGTGCAGGTTGAGCAAGACGGAAGCCGTGGGTTTTTGCTGGTCGCGCACGAAGACCGACGGTTTCGGCAGGGCCAGGTGGACCCGCGCCGTATCCACCGCCGCCACCGATTCGATGGTCTGGGCCAGCTCGCCTTCCAGCGCGCGCTGGAAATTGACTTGTTCGAGGAATTGCGACACGCCCAGCTTCTGGTTTTCCATCAGTTCGAAACCGACGTTGCCGCCTTTCGGCAAGCCTTGCGACGCCAGTTTCAGGCGCACGTCGTGGACCTGGTCGGACGGCACCAGGATCGCCTGGCCGCCTTCGGAAAACTTGTGCTTGACATTCATCTGGTCAAGCGCCGCCGTGATGGCGCCGCCGTCGCGATCGGTGAAATTGGCGAACAAGACTTTGTATTCGGGCGACTCGTTCCACATGTACAGGGCGAAGCCGATGGCGATCACCGCCGCGACGGCCAGCGCGCGCAGGAAATTCTTGCCCATCGGACTGTCGGCAAACGTCCGCACGGAGGCCAGCGGCGATGCCTGCGCTTGATTCAGTTCGAGTTCTTCGGCTACGGCCATGATGAGTTTCCGGGCTGTCTAATCTAAGTTTGAGCTTATCCGGGGTGAACGCGGATTGGGCGATAAGCACGATTATCCGGCAAGGTGTTCCAGTCCAATCGCCGAAACAGAAGCGCATTCCGGCCTTTCCTCGAGGCAGCAGGTGTTTGTGGGGCTGGTATTGTGACAGCCTGACGCCGCGCGTGTTGCCCATTGTACTCGCCGGTGTCGAGAAGGCCGTGGATTTGTTCTTCGGCAGCAACAGAATGAGTGTAAGGAGCCCAGATGATTTCAGGACCAGGCGGTATAGACAGCAGCAGGATTCAGGCCATGATCGCCCAGTTGAAGGCGGCCGCAGCGACCCCGGCCGTGACCACGCCGGCGGTGCAGACCGAGGCGCCGGCGACCAAGGTGCAATTTTCCGATGCGCTGAAGAGTGCGCTCGGCGGCGTCAACGATTCGATGCAGCAAGCCGACGAATTGGGCGACCGCTTCACCAAGGGCGACCCCTCGGTCAGCCTGTCGGACGCCATGATTTCTAGCCAAAAAGCCGGCATCGGCTTCCAGGCGACTATCCAGGCGCGCAACAAATTAGTGTCTGCGTATCAATCGATCATGAGCATGCAGGTGTAGGGAGTCTCGACAAACGTTTTTCGAGGCCCCCTGGGTGGTAATCAGCCCAGGCCGGCGATGCGCGAATTGCGTTCGCGCTCCAGCTTGGTGATGTAGCGCTGCACATAGGCCAGCATGCCACGCTGCAAGTCGACGAATTGGCAACCCAGGCGCCGGTTGGTCTTGTTGTTCAGCAGTGTCAAATCGACCGAATTGCGGATCTGCAGGGTCGTCAACACCGTGCCGATGTCCGGCAATTCCAGTTTGCAGGCCAGGTATTCCTTGCCGATGGTGTCGCCCAGCATCAATTTATTGTCCAGGATGGCGATCCCGCCGCAACTGATGTCGGCCAGAGGGAAGGGATGGCTGCCGCCGCCCAGTTCTGGCGGCAGATTGATCAGCACGCGCACCGGATTGCTGACCGGCGTCGTCATGCGGTAATACTCGCGGCGCTGCAGGCGGATCAGGGTAGGCGGCACGGCGATGCGCAGCGCCGGCGTATTTTCATACAGGCATTCCTGCACGCCGTCGCTGGCGAACAGGATGCGGATCTTGTCCAGCGTGGTTTCAAAGAAAATGCCGCTGGCGGCGGCGATGCGGCCGTTTTGCTCCTGGTTGATGGAGCGGTCCAGGATGACCTGGTCATGCTCGGCGTCGACGTCGAGGATGGAGGTGACGCAGACTTCGGCCTCGCCCTGTACCTGCATGCGGATCAACTGGTTTTTTTCGGCGATGCCGCGCAACAGCGCAATGATCTCCCTGCGGGATTCGACTTCGAAGTCATGCCAGTTTTCCAAGCCAGAATCCATAATATTTGATTGCATCGATGCCAGTCTTTATGTGTCGGTGAGTGCGGTTCTGCTGTCTGGCGGGGGCGGCAGGAGAGTACCGTTTTTTTGCGCAGATTCAATATGATATAACCAGGCCAGCAGTTCCGCAATCGCCCGATACAGCGCCGGCGGAATCTGCTTGTCGAGATCCACGTCCATCAGCAAGGACACCAGTTCCTTCGATTCATGCACGAAGACGCCGTGTTCGCGGGCGCGGGCGATGATCTGGTCGGCCACCAGGCCGCTGCCCTTGGCCACCACCTTGGGCGCCCTGGCGCCGGCCTGGTAAGCCAGCGCGACGGCGTTTTGCATGGCGCGCTTGCCGGCTTCAGTCGCCATGCGCCGCTCCCGCCTGGCCGGCCGGACCGGCGGCTACCGTCGTTTCGGGCTGGCCGACGCTGAACGAGGACAGCGGCGAGCCGGCGGCGTCCAGCGACGCGCCCAGCGCGGCGGCGTGGGCGCGCAAGGCGGCGGCGGTATCGGGCGCGGCGGCTTGCATCTGGATATGCACCTGGCCGCCGATCAGCACCACCGAGGCCGAGACTTCGCCCAGGGTGGGAAACTGGAAACGCACGCCGCTGCGCCAGGCCGTATGCTCCTGGCTGCCGGCGCCGCCGCGCTTGCCGCCCGGACCTTGCTCGGGGCCGCCGCGGCCGATATCCCATTCCATCTTTTGGCCCGGCCAGGCTTCGCCCTGCCAGACGACGCGGGATTGCTCCTGGGTATGCAGCTGCAGGTTGATCAACTGGGCCGAGGCCAGGTCGGTGGCGGCGGCCGGCGCCGCCCTCGCTGCGCTGGCGGCGTCGCCGTTGTCCATGGCTTTTTGCATTTGCGGCTCGCGCTGCAGATCGGGCAGGGCGCGCTTGCCCTGGGCCCATTCGGCGACGTGGGATTCGTAAAACAGGCCGCTGGAAACCACCGTGTCCTGCAGTGTTTGCGCCAGTTGGGCCGTGTCGGCGCGGGCCGGGTCCAGCAGGGGCGTTTTGCCGCTCAGCGCCTGCGGCGCGCCGGGGCGGCTTTCCGCCTGGGTCAGCACGGTGGCGATGGCGCGCGCGGCATCGCTCAGCGCCGGCGCCGGCGCCGAGGGATCGAAAGCGGGCAAATCGCCGGACGGCGTGAGGGGGGCTTTGCTGAGCAGGATGGCGGCCGGGCTGAGCGGACGTGCATTCCGGGCCGCCGTGGCGCCGCCCTGGGCCGGATTGGCGGCGGCGTCGGCCGCGCCGGATAGGCTATCCCCGCGCGCCAGGTCGGCTTCGGCCGCCGCCGCGGCGCGGG
>DASYLQ010000609.1:0-4309 GCA_036009485.1 Janthinobacterium sp. | reverse complement strand
CGGTTGGCCTCGGCCTTGCGCGCCGACGCCCGCTACGCCCACCTCACGGTGCGCGACATTTACCAGCGGCGCCGCATCGGCCTGATCGCCGCCATCCTGGCCGACGCCCCCGCCGCCGAGGCGGACCAGGCGGCGTGGACGCCGCCGCCGGCATGGCGGCGCTGGACTTGCGGCGCGGCCCAGGCCGCCGCCGTGCCGGGCCTGGTGGCGCTGCGCATGGCGCAATGGCTGGCGCCCTTCTTCACCTATCACTTCTTCACCGGCGACCCGGGCGATTCGGTGGCGCGCGCCATCGCCGCCTCGGTCGGCGTGTTCCTGCTGGCGACGATGGCGGAATTCTTCATCGCCATCGCCGGCAAATGGCTGATCGCCGGCCGTTTAAAACCCGGCAACTATCCGCTGTGGGGCCTGACTTATTACCGCTGGTGGCTGAGCGACCGCCTGGTCGAATCGGCGCCGACCTATATGCTGAGCGGTTCCTCGCTATATGTCTGGTGGTTGCGCGCGCTCGGCGCCAGGGTCGGCAAGGAAGTCATCGTCGGTTCGATGACCTTGCGCGCGCCCGACCTGTTGACCATCGCCGACGGCGTCAGCATCGGCAACGCCGCCAATTTCGAGAATGCCCGGGTGGAACGGGGCCAGTTGCGCCTCGGCTTGATCACCCTGGCCGACGACGCCTGCGTCAGTTCCTACGCCATCCTGGAAGGCAATACCTCGGTGGCCAGGGCCGGCCACCTGGAAGGCCAGTCGGCGCTGGGCGAAGGCCGCAGCGTGCCGGCCGGACGGGTCTGGGGCGGCGCCCCGGCGCGCGACCTCGGCCCCTTCGATCCGCACAAGCAGCCGCCGCGCCCGGCCGTCACGCGCGCGCGCCGGCTCGGCGAAGGCGTGTTCTTCCTGTTCGGCATGCTGCTGGTGGTGACGCTGTTCTTCATGCCGGTCTTCCCCAGCTTCGTGCTGATCGACTGGTTCGACGACGCCAACGTCATGCCCTGGTTGCAGGGCGACGCCATCAAGACCCAGCTGGCGCGCTATTTCGTGCTGGCCTTCCCCGCCAGCGCCGTGCTGATCGTGCTGACCGCGCTGATCGCCGCCGCCATCCGCTGGAGCGTCCTGCCGCGCCTGAAACCGGGCCGCTCCGCCGTGCACAGCAATAAATACTGCGCCAAATGGCTGGTCAGCCAGATCCAGGAAAACAGCTTGAATGTGTTGCACGGCATTTACGCGACGGTGTTCGCGCCGTTCTGGTACCGCCTGCTGGGCGCCAAGGTCGGCCGCGACGCCGAAATCTCGACCGCGCTCGGCGTGGTGCCGGACATGCTGACCCTGGGCGATGAAACCTTCATCGCCGACGCCGTCATGCTCGGCGACGAGCACATCGACGGCGGCTGGATGACGACCCAGGCCACCGTGGTGTCGCACCGCAGCTTCGTCGGCAACGGCTCGTATATTCCGGACGGCACGGTGCTGCCGGAAAACGTGCTGATCGGCGTGCATTCGCGCGCGCCGGAGAATAGCCACATGGCCAACGGCGACACCTGGCTCGGTTCGCCGCCGATCAACCTGCCGGCGCGCGAACAGGTCAGCGGTTATCCCGAGGGGCTGACCTTCCGCCCTTCGCCGCAGCGCCGGCTGGGGCGCGGCTTGATCGAGGCTTTCCGCATCGTCGCGCCGCACGCGCTGGTGATCGCGGTCGGCTACACGGTGGTGCTGGACGTGATGCCGGCCGCCGGCGCCGGCAACTGGAGCGAGGTGACCCTGGACCTGGGCCTGGCCGGCCTGGCTTATGGCATCGGCAATTATTTCTTCGTGCTTATCTTGAAGTGGCTGCTGATGGGGCGCTACCGCAAGCATGCGGCGCCGATGTGGACGCCCTTCGTCTGGCTGTCGGAAGGCGTGACCAATCTGTACGAAGGCATCGCCGTGCCGAACTTCATGCGCTACCTGCGCGGCACGCCCTGGTTGCCGCTGGCGTTCAACTTGCTCGGCTGCAAGATCGGCCGCGGCGTTTACCTGGACACCACCGACATCACCGAGTTCGATTGCGTCAGCATCGGCGAGTACAGCGAGCTGAACGCGCTGTGCTGCCCGCAAACCCATTTATTCGAAGACCGCGTGATGAAGATCGACCACGTGCATATCGGCAAGCGCGTCTACATGGGGCCGCGCAGCTCGGTGCTGTACAGCGCCGAAGTGGGCGACAACGCCCGCCTGGGCGCGCTGACCCTGGTGATGAAAGGCGAAAACATCCCGCCCAACAGCAGCTGGGCAGGCTGCCCGGCGGCGCCGGCGCGGGCTTGATGGCGCCAGCGCCGCCGCCAATGCACCCGGTGCAGGCCTGGCCCGGCGCGGCGCCGGTGACAGCCGGCGCCATCGTCGTCATCGGCGTGGCGACGGCGCATAGCCAGCGGCGCGACGCGGCCCGTCTGCAGTTGCGGCGGGCGCTCAGGGAAGTGCTGGCAGGCTTGCTCGGCCTGGCGCCGGAGAATATTCAATTGAGTGCGGTCGCCGGACAGGCGCCGCGCATCGTGCTGGACGCAAAAGCCTGCGCGGACCGGGGCCTGGCGCAGGATACGGCCGGGCGCATCGGCTGCTCGCTCAGCCACGAAGCCGGCCTGTCGCTGGCGGCCATCAATCTGGATGGCCCGATCGGCGTCGACCTGATGCGGGTGCAAGAGATTCCTGACTGGGAAATGGTGGCGCGCGATTATCTGGGCGGGCAAGCCGCCGCCGCGCTGGCCGGCGTCGCGCCGCAGCAGCGTGCGCGGGCCTTCGCCAAGGCGTGGACGGCGCGCGAAGCCAGCCTGAAATGCCTGGGCCGGCCCCTGGGCGAATGGTCGCCGGAGCGACTGCCTTGCAAAACGGTTCAACTGGATTTGCCGCCTGCACTGGCCGGCGCGCTGGCCGTCGCCGCCTGAGATCCGGGGCAAGGGAATGACAGGGGCACCTCGAAAAACCGTCGCGAGCAAGCCCGCGATATTAACTTCGCGCGTTGAGTAGCGCAACCGTACGCAGTACGGGGGCGCCGAGCCGGTGAGCAACGGAGACGCGAGAGCGGGCTGCGCAGTAGGTTTTTCGAGGTGCCCAACAGTTTAGTTATTCAACAACAGGTTGGCGATGATGCCGGTGGCGATGCCGACCAGGACATAATCGTTGCCGGTCTGCACCCAGTGGTAGCCGCGCGGCGGCGCGCTCAGGTGGTGGCCGCGCCAGTCGTCGACGACGTATTGGCGGTTGTTGTACTCGGGCGGCAGGCGGCCGCCCTTGCGCATGTCGTGGCGCGGGCCGGCGCCGCGCTCGCCGCCACGGTTTTCCACCGGATGGTAATCGTTACGGTCGTTGCGGCGGTCCGGTGCGTCATGGCGGTCCTGTTCGTGGCCATTATCGTGGCCATTATCGTGGCCATGGTCGCGGTTATCGTGCTGGTCCTGGGCCGATACCGAGCCGAGCACCGCCAGGTAGCTTGCCAGGATGGCGGAAATAATAATTTTCTTGTTCATATCAAATCCTCTTTGTAATTACGTTTTCTCAACGAATGCGTTAATTTACCAGAAGATGATGACAAGCACTGTTCGCCAGCGAACACAAGAACTATTAATGTTACTCGGCGCTCCCAATAGATGATCGGCGTGGTCCTGGGCATGGTCCATAGCGCCTCCTGAACTTTGGCGCTTCACTTTACCAGCCTCAGCGTATGCGCGGGCGCGCCCGGCAGCAGCGGCGTGGCTTGCCCCGTCACCCAGGCCTGATGGCCGTCGAGGAAAAACGGCGACAGCGGATGGCCGCTCTGTCCGCCCGGCATATTGAAGATGCCCTGCTCTTCCTTGCCCGGCGATACAGTCAGGCGCTCGGACTGGCCAAAGTTCGGCCCGGCTACGCGCGGCATATTATTGTCGCCTGGCAGCATGTCGGGCGGCACGGCCAGCCAGCGCGCCAGGAAGGGCGGCAAGGCCGAGGCGATCGGATGGGCGATCTTCGCGGTATTGCGCCGGCCCCAGGTGGCGGCCGCCAGCGGCTTGCCGTCTATCGTCAACTCGGCGATAACGCGGTCGATGGCCGCCACCTGCAGCGCCTGCCAGCTGGCATACTGCGGCGGCAGCCAGGCGGCCGGACGCTCGTCGAGCAGGCGCGCCAGCACCACCGGCCAGCGCGACGTCGCGGCGGCCAGGCTGGCCTTGCCGTCCAGCGTGGCCAGCTCGCCGTTCAAGCTACCGAAGAGTAAATCGTACAGCGCATACTCGAAGCCGCGCGCCAGGCGGTAGCCGGTGGAATCGGGGCTGGCGCGGCCAGTCCAGCCGCTCTTCAGCAATTG
>DASYLQ010000608.1:0-4225 GCA_036009485.1 Janthinobacterium sp. | reverse complement strand
AGGCCCCAGCAGCAGCGTCTTGCTGCCGGCCTTGGCCATGCGGTCTTTCAAGGCCATCATGTCGCGCACGGGGATGCCTTCGGTGATGCAAATGGCCAGGTCGAGTTCCGCTTCCACGGCTTCCCAGATCGCCGCCGCCGCACCCGCCGGCGGCACGTAGATCACCGACACGTTGGCGCCGGTTTCCTTTTTCGCCTCGCTGACGTTGGCGAAAATAGGAATGCCTTCGAAGTCTTCGCCAGCCTTTTTCGGGTTGACGCCGGCGACGAATGCGGCCTTGCCGTTCGCGTAGTCACGGCACATGCGGGTGTGGAACTGGCCGGTCTTGCCGGTGATCCCTTGGGTAACGACTTTGGTATCTTTATTGATCAGAATGGACATGTTGATTCCTTAATTAAGCGTGACCGGCAGCAGCGGCGACGACGCTCTTCGCTGCATCTTCCATGGTATCGGCTGCGATGATCGGCAAACCGGAGTCGGCCAGCATTTTCTTGCCCAGATCTTCGTTGGTGCCCTTCATGCGCACCACCAGAGGCACCTTCAGCGAAACCGCCTTGGATGCCGTGATGACGCCTTCGGCGATCACGTCGCAACGCATGATGCCGCCGAAAATGTTCACCAGGATGGCTTTCAAGCCTGGGTTTTTCAGCATGATCTTGAATGCTTCGGTCACTTTCTCCGCCGTCGCGCCGCCGCCGACGTCGAGGAAGTTGGCGGGCTCGCCGCCGAACAGCTTGATCGTGTCCATGGTCGCCATCGCCAAGCCGGCGCCGTTCACCAGGCAGCCGATATTGCCGTCGAGGGAGATGTAGGCCAGGTCGAATTTCGAGGCTTCGATTTCAGCCGGATCTTCTTCGTCCAGGTCGCGGTAGGCGACGATTTCCGGATGGCGGAACAGCGCGTTCGAATCGAAATTGAATTTCGCGTCGAGGGCGATGACCTTGCCCGAGCCGGTCAGGATCAGCGGATTGATTTCAGCCAGCGAAGCGTCGGTTTCCCAGTAGGCCTTGTACAAGCCTTGCAGTTGCACGCGGGCGTCGGCGATCGAGCCGGCGGGCACGCCGATCTTGGCCGAGATCGAATCGGCTTCGGCGTCGGTCAGACCGACGGCCGGGTCGATGGCGATCTGGTGGATCAGTTCAGGGTGCTTTTCAGCGACTTCCTCGATATCCATGCCGCCTTCCGACGATGCCATCAAGACCACGCGCTGGCTGATGCGGTCGGTCACCATCGATACATACAGTTCTTTCTTGATGTCCGCGCCCTCTTCCACCAGCAGGCGGCGCACTTTCTGGCCTTCGGGGCTGGTCTGGTGCGTGACCAGTTGCATGCCCATGATTTGATCGGCGTATTCCTTCACCTGCCCCAAGGTCTTCGCCACTTTGACGCCGCCGCCCTTGCCGCGGCCGCCTGCGTGAATCTGCGCCTTGACTACCCATACCGGCCCGCCCAGCGTCTCCGCGGCCTTGACGGCTTCTTCCACAGTCATGCACGGGATACCGCGCGGAACCGTCACTCCGTATTTCCGGAGGATTTCTTTGCCCTGATACTCATGGATTTTCATGCTGGCTTCCCTTCTGATGCTTATAGATAAAGCGGTTGATACTGCGGAAAAAACAAATGAAACAGACTAACCCGGCGCTGTTTTGGCGACCCAGCGTGGGTAAAACTGAGCAACTGCCCCGCCGTCGGTGCGCAGGGCATGGCATTTGTCGAGTTGAAAAGGCTTTTCGTGGGGTACGTCGGCGCTGGCCTTGTCGTAAGTCGGCCAGACATCGTTGGCGAAGGCCTGGATGGCGGCCGTCGGCAGGATTTGCGCCAGTTCGGTCAGGTGGGTGCAACCCAAGATCCCGGACAGGCGCGGCTTGAGATCGCGGCGGAAATTCGTCTTCAGATTCAGACCGGTCAGCGCCTTGTAGGCGGGACCGATGGTGTCGCAATAAGCTGGATAGGGAACGGCATCGGACACGGCTTCGGCGTCAACGATGTTCATGTCCAGGTCGATGGTGATACGGAGGTACAGGTCGTGTACGGGATGACCGCCGTGACGCACGCCGGAGGCGAGCGCAGTATCGTTCACCTTGATATCGCGGATATGAGCGTCGAGATCCCATAAGCCATCGTCGCGAGCGAACGCCTGGATATCAATTGCACGAGTGTGCCGTAAGGCACGTCGGGAAACGGGTGGTGGCAGGGGCATAGGACCGGTGCCGCTAATGCGGCTAATTCTAGTTAGTTGGCAGCCATGTGCGAAAGCACGTTGCCGCAGCTTCTGCGGACAACTACCGCACCTGCGGCGCTGCATAAAACCAGAAAAGTGTAGCACATCAAGTTACAAATTGCGTCCGATCATAGCCCTGATATGCATTAGGAAGATAAAAACACAACAATTTTTCACAGCATTAGAAGCCCTGCTTATATCCGATTCAAGCGCTGGTGATATGAGTATTCAGGCTAGCTTATAACCATCATAAAAAAATAAGCATTGAGATGCCACATGGAAAAACGGCGCTGTCTCCAGCGCCGTTTTTTACTCTTCCGTTTCGAGTCCCTTGATGGCGGCCTGCACCGCGCGCTGGGAAAAACCGCGCTGCATCAGGAAGCGTATCTGCTTGTTGCGCTGCTCCTGGTCTTCGGCCACCTTGCCGAACTTGCGGCGCCAGACTTCGCAGGCGCGCGCCGTTTCATCCTGCGCCAGGCCGGTCTTCAATTCCTGCAGCGCCTCGCCGTTGACGCCGTGGCTTTGCAATTCCGCGAGGATGCGGCTATTGCCGAAGCGCGCCGAGCGGCGATGGATCAGCGATTCGGAAAAGCGTTCCTGCGACAGCCAGTTGGCCGCTTCCAGCGTGTCGAGCAAGGCGTCGATATCGTCGCCCTCTTGCGCATGGCGCGCCAGTTTGCGCCCCAGTTCAAGCCGGCTGTGCTCGCGCATCGACAGATAGCGCAGCGCGCGCGCCTTCAGGCTGATGTGCAATGCGGCCATAACAATTCCTATAAAAACAGACGCCACCGTCCGCAGGGCGCGGCACGGTGGCGAAGGCGAATGACTCCGGAAGCTGCGGACGTTTTCCGAATTACTCGACAGCCTTCAGCTTGGAGGCCAATTCGGCTTTCTCTTCCGCCGGCGCTTGTGGCGCCGGCAATTCACGCACGCCCAGCGAAGCGCGCACCTTGTTTTCGATTTCCCAAGCCAGCAATGGACGCTCCCTCAGGAAGGCGCGGGCATTGTCCTTGCCCTGGCCGATGCGCTCGCCGTTGTAGCTGTACCAGGAACCCGATTTTTCGACGATCTTCGCATCCGAACCCAGGTCGAGGATCTCGCCTTCGCGCGACGTGCCTTCGCCATAAAGGATGTCGAAATGCGCTTCCTTGAACGGCGGCGCGATCTTGTTCTTGACGACCTTGACCTTGGTTTCATTGCCGATCACTTCATCGCCCGATTTGATCGAGCCGGTGCGGCGGATATCCAGGCGCACCGATGCGTAGAATTTCAGCGCATTGCCGCCGGTAGTGGTTTCCGGGCTGCCGAACATGACGCCGATCTTCATGCGAATCTGGTTGATGAAGATGACCAGGGTATTCGTGCGGTTGATCGAACCGGTCAGCTTGCGCAGCGCTTGCGACATCAGGCGCGCCTGCAAACCAGGCAGGGAATCGCCCATGTCGCCTTCGATTTCGGCGCGCGGCGTCAGGGCCGCGACCGAATCGATGACGACCAGGTCGACGCTGCCCGAACGCACCAGCGCGTCGCAGATTTCCAGCGCCTGCTCGCCGGTGTCCGGCTGCGAGATCAGCAACTCATGCAGGTTCACGCCCAGCTTTTGCGCGTAGCCGACGTCGAGCGCGTGTTCGGCGTCGATGAAGGCGCAGGTGCCGCCCAGCTTTTGCATTTCCGCGATGGTTTGCAGGGTCAGCGTGGTTTTACCGGACGATTCAGGTCCGTAGATTTCCACGACGCGGCCGCGCGGCAAGCCGCCGACGCCGAGCGCGATGTCAAGGCCGAGCGAACCGGTCGACACCACTTGCACTTCTTCGATAGGGGCGCTGGCATCCATCCGCATGACGGAACCTTTGCCGAACTGCTTTTCGATCTGTGCCAGTGCCGCCGCGAGGGCCTTGGCCTTTTCGGCGGCGGGTACTGGAGTTTTTTTATCGTCCATAATGTTCTTTCAGCCTTAACTAGTGGGAACTCGACAAACCTACTGCCGCCCGCTCTCGCGTCTCC
>DASYLQ010000607.1:0-6103 GCA_036009485.1 Janthinobacterium sp. | reverse complement strand
CTTCGCGATGGCCTGCCGCCGCGCCAAGGTGTGGGGGGTGTTCTCGCTGACCGGCGAGCAGCACGAACAGCATCCGCGCAAGGCGCCGTACAACACGCTGATCCTGATGAACGACCGCGGCGAAGTGGTGCAGAAGTACCGCAAGATCATGCCGTGGACGCCGATCGAAGGCTGGTACCCGGGCGACACCACTTATGTCACCGAAGGTCCCAAGGGCCTGAAGATCAGCCTGATCATTTGCGACGACGGCAACTACCCTGAAATCTGGCGCGACTGCACTATGAAGGGCGCCGAGCTGATCGTGCGCTGCCAGGGCTATATGTACCCGGCAAAGGAGCAGCAGGTGATGGTCTCGAAAGCGATGGCATGGATGAACAACGTCTATGTGGCGGTGGCGAATGCGGCCGGTTTCGATGGCGTGTATTCGTACTTCGGCCACTCCGCCATCGTCGGCTACGATGGCCGTACGCTGGGCGAATGCGAAACCGAAGAAATGGGCATCCAGTATGCGGAGCTGTCGGTGAGCGCGATCCGCGACGCGCGCCGCAACTGGCAATCGCAAAACCATATTTACAAGCTGATGCACCGCGGTTACACCGGCACGATCAATTCCGGCGAAGAGCGCGCCGGCGCGGCCGAATGCCCGTTCGAGTTTTACAAAACCTGGGTCAACGATCCGGAGGCTGCACGCAAGCAGGTCGAGGCATTGACGCGTTCCACCCCTGGAACGCCGGAGTGCCCGATGGATGGCCTTCCCAACGAGTAAATAGGAGCGTTCGATGATTGGCTTCATGAACTACAACAAAAACGGCCATGCCGGTTTTACCGACCATGCCAAGGGCCGCACTGCGGCATCCGTGCAGAGCTGTCCGGTTTGCCTGCGCAGCGTCAGTCCGACCGGCGCCACGCTACCCGACGGCAGCGTGGTGGCCAAGGAAGACTGGGTCGAACAGGTGTGCAAGAGCATCAAGGACGATACCGTCAACGGCGGCTACCAGGCGGGGTGCTGCGCCGGCGCGTTCCCGCCTTTTTGACCCCGGACACCTCGACAAACCTACTGCGCAGCCCGCTCTCGCGTCTCCGTTGCTCACCGTACCTGCGTACGGCTGCGCTACTCAACGCGATATCGGGCTTGCTCGCGACGGTTTTTCGAGGTACCCCCTTTATTAAGACCAGCATTCCAAAATTCACAGAAGGAGTAAGCATGCAGCATTTCACCATCAAGCCGGGCGTGCCGCTCGCAGAGCAGGCCGAACTGGGCCACAACCGCTGGCATCCCGACATTCCTTTCCTGTCGCGCGTCAAGCCGGGGGAGGAAATCATCATCGAATCGCTCGACTTCCTCGACGGGCAGATTCTCGACAACGACAGCACCGACGACGTGCGCGACATCGACTTGACCCGCGCCCATCCGCTGACCGGCCCGTTCTATATCGAAGGCGCCGAACCGGGCGACCTGCTGGTGGTCGACCTGCTGGACATCAAACCGATCACACCGGTCGGCTTCTCCGGCGTGTTCGCCAAATCGAATGGCGGCGGCTTCCTGGCGGACTACTTCCCCGATGCCGCCAAGGCGATCTGGGATCTCAAAGGTTTGTATGCAACCTCGCGTCACATTCCCGGCGTGCGGATCGCCGGCCTGACCCACCCGGGCCTGATGGGTTGTTTGCCATCGATGGATCTATTGAAGGAATGGAACCGCCGCGAAGCGCCCCTGGCCAAGCTGGGCCTGGCCAAACCTCCCGATCCGCTGACCGCGGTGTTGCGTGGCGTAAAAGGCGCCGAATTCGATCGCATGGCCGCCGAAGCCGCGCGCACGGTGCCGCCGCGTGAACATGGCGGTAACACCGATATCAAGGATCTATCGGCCGGCACCCGCATTTTCTTCCCCGTCTATGTCAAGGGCGCCGGCTTCTCGATGGGCGACCTGCACTTCTCGCAAGGCGATGGCGAAATCGGCTTTTGCGGCGCCATTGAAATGGACGGCGCCACCCATGTCGGCTTCGACCTGATCAAGGGAGGGATGGCCAAGTATGGCTTGACCGCGCCGATCTTCATGCCGAGCGTGGTCAAGCCGCACTACAGCAAGTGGCTGACCTTCGAAGGCATCAGCGTCGAGAACGGCAAGAACTACTATATGGATGCGACGGTGGCCTACCGCCAGGCGTGCCTGAAAGCGATCGACTATCTGACCCGCTTCGGTTTCACGGGCCCGCAGGCCTACATGCTGCTGACGGCGGCGCCGGTGGAAGGGCGCATCGGCGGCATCGTCGACATCCCTAACTGCGCTTGCACGGTCTCGATCCCGACCGAAATTTTTGATCAAGACATCACGCCCAAGGGCATGTTGAACGACAAGCCATACTGGGGCCGCCAGCTCTGACGATCCTGCGCGGGTGCGACTCCGGCCCCGCGTTTTTGCAACAGCCCACTTACCCCGGGATCAGCCATGCCTTTTTACGATATTCAATGCAGCCATTGCGAAGGTATTTTCGAAAAAATGTTGTCCATAACGGCGCTGCACAAAGCCACGCCTTGTCCTTACTGCGAAGAGCTCACGACGGCGCTGCCGACATTGAATGCGGCGCGCGTCGGCATGAAAATTCTCGATAGCTGGAAGCCTGCCAGCAAGGCCGAGATGCTGGCCGGTGCGGGAGTGGCCGGCCCCGGGACCAGTTCGCGTGCGGTGCGCAGCAGTGTGCTGCATAACTGCAAGGGACATCATTGCAGTATTTGCGAGACTTGATCGATTGACTTGCCAGCCGGAGTGCCTGAAAAATGAGGCTTGATGCTAATCCAGGGTACCTTATTTCGCCTGGCGCAGCTTCCTGAGGATGTCGGCCATGCGGTAAGGCTTGGAGATCAGCTGGAAATCCGTCAGTCCCGAATTTTCGCGTAGTAGTTCATCCGACGGAAATCCGCTGGCCAGCAGCACCGTGATCCCCGGCGCGATCTCGCGGGCGGCTCGCGCGAGTTCCACACCGTTCATGCCGGGCATGATGATATCCGAAAAAAGCACGTCGACGGTGTGGGCGCGCCGCAGGATGCCAAGCGCCTCGGCGCCGCTATTTGCCGTCAAGACGTCATATCCCATACTGCGGAACAATTCGACCGCGACGGCCAGTACGTCCGCGTGGTCGTCGACCACCAGCGCCCTCTCATTGCCATCGTCGGGCGCGCTGGCAGCGCCGTCGGCGGCGGCAAGCTGGGTCAAGGCGGGAAAGTAAAGCAGGACCGAGGTTCCCGCGCCCGCGCGCGCACGTATCTCGGCATGGCCGCCCGATTGCTGCGCCAGGCCGTACACCTGGCTCAGGCCAAGCCCCGTCCCCTTGCCGACCCCCTTCGTAGTGAAGAAGGGCTCGAATGCGCGGGCCGCCACCTCCGGCGACATACCGGCGCCGGTGTCGGACACTTCGACGGACACATAGTCGCCTTCGGCCAGACCCGCTATCGCGCCGTCGCCGAGCCGGATGTTTCGGGTGCAGATGGTGAGCGTTCCACCTTCGGGCATCGCGTCGCGGGCGTTCGCCACCAGGTTGAGGACGGCCGCCTCAAATTGGGCCGCGTCGGTGCGGGCCAAGTGGAGGCCTGGGGCGAGTTCCATCGCGAATTCGATGGAGTTGAGTGAAGCGCGCCGCAGGACCGCCTCGAATTTTTCAAGCAAGCCGTTGAGGTTGTAGTTTTCCTGTTTGAGCGGCTGCTGTCGGGCGAAGGCAAGCAACTTTTGCGTGAGCTCGGCGCCGCGGGCCGCGGACCTTTGCATACTCTCCAACACTTTTCTTCCCCCGGCGGAATGCTGTTCGCGGGATAGCAGTTCCGTTCCGCTCATGATCACGCCGAGAAGGTTGTTGAAGTCGTGTGCGATGCCTCCAGTGAATTTGCCCAACGCCTCGAGCTTTTGCGACTGGAACAATGCCTCTCTGGCGCGCTCGAGCGCTTCCGCCGACGCGCGGCGCTCAGTGACGTCGCGGGTGATTTTGGCGAAGCCGAGCAGCGTCCCCGTCTTATCCCGAATCGCGTCGATGACCACGTGCGACCAAAAGCGCTCGCCGCCCTTGCGGACGCGCCAACCCTCGCTTTCAAAGCGCCCCTCCGATCGGGCGATGTCGAGCGCCTTCATCGGCAGCCCATCCAGCTTGTCCTGCTCGACGTAGAAGCGGGAAAAGTGCGTTCCGACCACCTCCTCTTGCGAAAAGCCCTTGATGCGATCGGCGCCGGCATTCCAGTTTGTGATCGTGCCTTCGGGCGAGAGCATGTAGATGGAATAGTCGGTCACTCCCTGCACCAGCAGCCGGAACTGTTCCTCACTGGCGCGCAGGGCTTCCTCGGCCGACTTGCGTTCTGTGATGTCCCTGGTGACCTTGGCGTAGCCGGCCAGTGTACCGTCGTCGTTCCATATGGCGTCGATGACGACGCTGGCCCAAAAGCGGCTCCCATCCTTGCGCACGCGCCAGCCCTCGTCCTCGAACTTCCCCGTCACGCGGGCCACTTCGAGCGCGCGCGCCGGCAGCTTGTTGGCGCGATCTTCCTCCGTATAAAAGCGCGAAAAGTGCTGTCCGATGATCTCGTTCGCACGGTACAACTTGAACCGCTGGGCGCCGGCGTTCCAACTGTCTATGAGTCCCTCGGGGCTTAGCATGTAGATCGCGTAGTCGGTCACGCGGGAGACGAAATATTGAAACCGGTCGGCGTCAGGCGGCCAAGAGCCGCTTTTGTGAGGTCCATGCATGGGGAGGCAATGAGTTGGATTGATCGCATGGCCATTCTACCCTTGCCAGGCAAAAACGCGCTTTCTTCAGCGCCGCGCACACGCCGCTTTCCAGACGGCCCAGGCCGAACGATACATCGACCAGGGTGTCGTTGATGATCGGGGAACCTTCGAGAGCATTGTTAATCAAACAATCTCGTAAAGTACACGATTGAAGTTCACTCATCATTGAAGTTCACTCATCAAGCCAGGAGAAGAAAATGCTTAAACCAATACCTAAACGATTTTTCGGATGTTTCGCACTGGTGAGCCTCATCGGCATGCCGATCGCCCAGGCGCAATCGTCTGAGGCGCAATCGTCGCAGGCGCAATCGTCCCAGGCGCAATCGTCTCAGGCGCAATCGTCTCAGTCGCTCAACCGCACCGACCGCGGCTATCTGACCGATCTTGCGCAAGACAATATGGCGGAAATCCAGACAGGCCAGATGGCGCTGCAAAAATCACAGAATCAAGAGGTCAGGACTTTCGCCCAAAGAATGATCGACGACCACACAAATGCCCAGCAGCAGGTGCAGCAACTGGCCCAGGCCAAAGGGGTTTCCTTGCCCACGGAAACAGACAGCAAGCACAAAAGGGACGCAAAAAAACTTTCTGCGTTGAATGGGAGCGAGTTTGACCAAGCCTACCTTGCCCAGGCCGGACTAAAGGACCACCAAGCGAACCACGAGCTGCTGCAAAAGATGCAGTCGCGCGCAAAGGATCCTGATTTAAAAGCGCTCGCAGGGAAAATTTTGCCTGTCGTTGACCAGCATCTGGCATCCGTGCAGCAAATGCATGCGGCGGGACATGGCGCCACCAGTTCCGGCAGCTCGGGTTCGGGTACGACCGGCTCGGGTATGACCGGTTCGGGTGCGACCGGTTCGGGTACGACCGGCTCGGGTGCGACCGGTTCGGGTGCGACCGGTTCGGGTGCGACCGGTTCGGGTACTTCCGGCACGCCGGGCAGCTCCGGCGGCACCACGCCGCCGAACGGCGCGTCGTCGGGAAGCAGCACGGGAAGCAGCGGTTCCACCGGCAACGACACGAGCAAACCGAAATAGGGATAGGCTCTTCGGGAGACGGATTTTCCCGGCCCCTGATGCGGCCGCCCGGTGGCTAGGCCGCGGCGATGCCGGCGCCGTCCAGCGCGTCGGCGGTCAGCGCGGGCGAGATCATCCAGCCATGGCGGAACAGTCCGTTGATGCGCGTCAGCCGGCTGGCTTGCAGCACGCTGGGAAGTTTGTCGGGCAGGGCGGGGCGCAGATTGCTGTCGGCCAGCAGCAGGCGCGCGCCGGCCAGGTCCGGCAGCACGCTTTGCGCGGCGCCGAGCAAGCCAAGCAGGCTGCGCACCGACAC
>DASYLQ010000606.1:0-4556 GCA_036009485.1 Janthinobacterium sp. | reverse complement strand
CGCTGTCCATGATGGAAAAGCGGTCCTTCAGGCCGACACCGTTGGCTTCCTGGCGCAGGATCTTCACGCCCAGCGAATGGAAGGTCGACACCGTCAACTGCTTGGCCTGGCGCGGTTGCTTGAGCAGCTTGGCGATACGCTCCTGCATTTCCAGCGCCGCCTTGTTGGTGAAGGTCAGCGCGGCGATCGAGCGTGGATCGTAGCCTCGGTCCTCGATCAGGTGGGCGATCTTTTGCGTGATGACCCGCGTCTTGCCCGAGCCGGCGCCGGCCAGCACCAGGCAGGGGCCGTCGAGATAGGTGACGGCTTCGCTTTGCGGCGCGTTCAGGCCGAACTTGGGGGCGTTGGACATCGGGGCGGCGATCTGGCTGGAGAATAGCCGGCCATTGTAGCAGCCGCCGAGGCCGTTTTATTCCGCGGCCGGGTTGCGCGGTGGATTCCAGCGCTGCACGGTGTGCGAATCGAGGCCGAACAGGTCGAGCACGCGGCCCAGCGTATGGTCGACCATCGCCTCGATCGATTCGGGCCGCGCATAAAACGCCGGCACCGGCGGGTAGATGATGGCGCCGGCCTCGGTCAGCGCCGTCATGCTGCGCAGGTGGCCCAGGTGCAGCGGGGTTTCGCGCACCATCAGCACCAGGCGCTTGCGCTCCTTGAGCATGACGTCGGCGGCGCGCGACAGCAGGCTGCCGGTGACGCCGGTGGCGATCTCCGACATGGTCTTGATCGAGCAGGGCGCCACGATCATGCCGGCCACCGCGAACGAACCGCTGGAAATGGCCGCGCCGATGTCGCTGTTGGCATGCGTGACGTCGGCCAGGGCGCGCACCTCGGCCACGCTCAAGTCGCTCTCGTGGGCCAGGGTCACCTGGGCCGACTTGCTCATCACCAGGTGGGTTTCCACGTCCAGCCGGCGCAGCAGCTGCAGCAGGCGGATGCCGTACACGACCCCGGAGGCTCCGCTGATGCCGACGATAAAGCGCGGGCGCGCGGGCGCAGAAGTAGTCATCATTCGATCCATGTCCTTCATGGGCGGACCAACGCCGCCGCCAGCCCTCATGGTAGCAGAGGGCGCCGCTGCGTTACCATTCGTCTTACCGGGCGCCAGGCGCTTCCACTATCCGAACGGCAGTCTTATGAAATTTGAACATTTAATAGAAATTAACGATCCGCTGAATCCGCTGATCGATACGCTGAGCCACGAACAGCTGTGGCGCGGCCTGGTGCTGGCGGCCGAGTCGCCGCAACTGTTTGTGCCGCACCTGGACGAATGCGTGATCGAGGAGCGTCATGAAGACGGCTTCCGGCGCCGCCGCCGTTTCGGCGAACTGGTGATCGAGGACCGGGTGGTCTTGCTGCCGCAGCGGCAGGTGCGCTACGTGGTGCCGGCGCAAAAGGATATCAGCGCATCGAGCCTGGTGATGACGATCGAGAGCCCGGCGCCGGGTTCGCTGTGGGTGCGTTTCGAGTACGACGACGGCCACGACGCCGCCACCGATGCGGCGAATGCGATGTACGACGATTTCCGCCGCTCGGCCTACCAGGAAGCCGACATCGACACCATCCGCGTCGTGCGCGAGCTGGCCGAACAAGGGCGCCTGGACGCGCTACTCAATTAAGCCAGCGTCAAGCCGGCGCTTACGGCCTGGCTACCGCGCCCCATAGCTGTTCGAGGCGGAAACTGAGGCCGGCCTGCTGCTCGTCCAGCACTTCGCGGATGCCGTGCAGGTCGCCCTTGGCCGAGCGGCGCAGCGGCACCTCGAGCGGGGCGCCGCGCGGGCCCAGCAGCGCGTGCACATACGGCGTCGTCGTGCTCAGGCCCTTGCGCGTGACCACGCCGACCTCGCCATTGTGCAGGCGCACGAGGGTGCCGATCGGATAGATGCCCAGTTCGCGGATCAAGACTGTGGCCAGTGGCGACTGGCGCGATTCCAGCAGGATTTCGCGCAGCGCGGCGTTCGGCAACAGCGGCTTGTGGTAGGCGTGGTCGCAGACGCGGGCGATGTAGCGGTCGGCCAGCGCGACGATGCGCGCCGCTTCGCCGATCCCGGCCGCGCTCTTGCCCAGGGGGTAACCGCTGCCGTCGTCGTTTTCATGGTGCTGCAGGACGCACAGCAGCCAGGCCTCGTCGCGGATGCCGGCTTGCTTCAACAGGGCCAGGCTGGCTTGCGGATGGGCGTGGACCAGGGCCAGCTCGGCCTCGTCCAGCTGGGCCGCGGTATTTTGCAGGCGCTCGTGATGCTGCAGCAAGCCGAGGTTCATCGTCAGCGAAGCCAGGACCAGGGTCTGCCATTCCTCCGGCGTCTTTTTCAGCGCGCGGCCGAGTACCAGGGCCACCGTGGCCGTATCGATACTGTGGCGTATTGCATACAAACCGGACTTTTGATTCAGCAAAATGCAGCCCAGCGCCACTTCCTGGTCGAGGTCGACCGCTTCGATCACCAGCCGGGCCACCTCGGCCAGGCGCGCAGCGGCCTGGCCTTCGCCCTGGACGCAGCCGGCCAGCAAGTCTTGCAGCACCTGCTGCAACTGGGTCCGCGCCAGGTTCAGCAGGCGCAGCACGGAAGGCGGATCGCGATAGCCCCTGGGACCGTCCGCGGCGTTTTCGTCGGGAATGAAACCGCGCTCGAACAACATCTCGAGCTGATTCTCATTGGCGATCACGTGCCCCTGGCGCAGCAGCAAGCCACCCGTCTCTGTGTGGACATCCCAAGGCAGCGCTTGACCGACCGCGATCTCAGCCGCGGCTATCCTGCGAATCGTCAACGTATTCTCCGTGATTACAAATGTGCGGCGCCGCACAGGCATGGCGGTTGAACGCGGGCGGATCCGGTAAACATCGTTACCAACGCGGAAATCCGCTCCGCCGCCGTTGCTCCAACATTCTAACTAGGCAATATAAGTTTTATTTAAGCAATATCATCCTCTGATATTGGAGCGGAGTCTACAAATACAGTCAACAGGAATCTTCAAATGCCGGGACTGCAGTCGACACAGGGCTGAGGCAGCTTCAACAAGTTGGCCGCCAGATCGCGCAGCGCGGTGCGCACGCCTTCCTCCACCACGGGATGATAAAAAGGCATATCCAGCATCGCCTCCACCGTCAAGCCGGCCTGGCAAGCCCAGGCCAGCAGATGGCCCAGATGCTCGGCGCGCGGGCCTATCATTTCGGCGCCGAGGAAGCGGCCGCTGCCGAACTCGCCGTAGACTCGCAGCATGCCATGGTTTTGCAGCATGACGCGGCTGCGGCCCTGATTCTCGAAGGAGACGGCGCCGATGGCGAATTTGCCGGCATGGGTGCGGCACAGATCGGCATAGCGGGCGCCCAGGGTGGCGATCTGCGGTTCGCTGAAGGCCACCGCCAGCGGGGTGCGCCGCAGTCCCGGGCGCAGGTCTGGATAACGGCCGGCGTTGTCGCCGGCGATGCGGCCCTGGTCGGCCGCTTCCGGCAGCACCGGACGCTCGTCGTCGGCGTCGCCGGCAATGAAGATCGTGCTGCTGCCGCATTGCATGGTGTCCCTGTCGTACAGCGGCACGCCGCGCCGGTCAAGGGCGAGCCGGGCCAGTTCCAGGCCGATATCGTGCACATTCGGGCTGCGCCCTATCGCCACCAGCACGTAGTCGAAGGATGCGGCATGCTCCTTGCCTTCGGCGTCGCGGCCGCTGACGAGCAGCCGCTCGCCATCCCGCTCGACCGCCGCGACCAGGGTCTGGAAGCGCAGGTCGAGCTCGGCCGACAGCGCGGCCGCCGCCGCTTGCAAGACTAGCGGATCGCTGAGTTGCGCCACGCTGGAACCGCGCGCATAAATGCGCACGCGCACGCCGAGGCGGTGCAGGGCCTGGCCCAGCTCCAGGCCGATGGCGCCGGTGCCGATGACTGCCACCGAGGCCGGCAAGTCGGTCCAGTCGAACACGTCGTCGCTGACGATCAGGCGGGCGCCGGCGCCTTTCCATTCCTGCGGCACGATGGGCCTGGAACCGCTGGCGATGACGATGCGGCTGGCCTCGATCAAGGTGTGCTGGTCCACTTGCAGTTGCTGCGGACCGGCGAAGCGGGCATGGCCGTGTACCTTGTCTTCGGGCGGAATGTCGTCGATCATGTCCTGGACGAAGCCGACAAAGCGGTCGCGCTCGCTGCGCACGCGCGCCATGACGGCGTGGCCGTCGACCCTTGCGCTGCCGGGAAACACGCCGAAAGCCGGCGCCGCCGTCAATGCATGGGCCGCCTCGGCGGCGGCGATCAGCAATTTGCTGGGCATGCAGCCGACGCGGGCGCAGGTGCTGCCGTACAGGTGGTTTTCGACCAATACCACGCGCTTGCCGTGGACGCGCGCTGCGCGGTAGGCGGTCATGCCGGCGGTCCCGCTGCCGATGACGGCGACATCTGCTTTGATGACATTCATTCCAGCGCTTCCCATCCGCGTTTCCAGTCGGAGTACTGCATGTTGGAATACTGCATGCTGGAATAGTACACGCTGGAACACTAAAATTTGATGCCGCAATCGTGAACGTATTTTACTTCAAGGAAAAGCATATTAGTATGGCTTGTTTTTTTT
>DASYLQ010000605.1:0-4651 GCA_036009485.1 Janthinobacterium sp. | reverse complement strand
AGGCCGACGGCGACGCCGCCGCCGGCCGCCTGCAGCAGGCTGAGCGATGCGGCGCCGAAGGAAAAGCTGCCGCTGACGGCCGCCGCGACGGCAAAGCGAAAGCAGACCAGGCCGAAAGCATCGTTCAACAGCGATTCGCCTTCCAGGATATGCATCAGGCGCGCCGGGATCGGATGGCCCGCGGCAATGGCCGACACCGCCACCGGGTCGGTCGGCGACAGGATGGCGCCGAGGGCGAAGGCCACCGCCAGCGGCACGGCGGGAATCAGCCAGTCGATGAAATAGCCCATGCCGGCGACGGTAAACAAGACCAGGCCGATGGCCAGCATCAGGATGGGCCGGGCGTCGCTGAAGAAGGCGCCCTTGGGAATGCGCCAGCCGTCGAGGAAGAGCAGGGGCGGGATAAACAACAGGAAAAAGATGTCCGGATCCAGCGGCAGCGGCACGCCCAGCAGCGAAGCCAGCACCGTGCCGGCGGCGATCTGGATCAGCGGCAGCGGCACGTGCACCCAGGAAAGGCGGGCGATAAAGCCGCACAAGACCACGGTCAATACCAGGATCAGGATCAGGGAAACGGTTTGCATGGGCCAGGCTCACCTCTAAATACAAGGAGAGTATAAAGGGCGCTGCGGCGCGGGCCGATTCGCTTGGCGCCGAGTGCATGGCATGCACCACGGTGCAGCACTACGCCCGTTATTGCAGCACGCGGTCATCATTTCGCACCGTTTTGTGGCGTTTTTACCCCTTTTTACCTGGATGGGCGGCTTGAACGGTCTCAGGCGGCCTTATACTTGGCCAAATTCAATATCTGGCTTGCTTTTTGCTTGTATACAAGAAGCATGAGTACATTGCCGCGCGTCTCCAAAGGCCCAAAGGCTGGCCGCGCATAACACTTCCTTCAATCACATACGCCAAAGGGGCGACAGGAAAATGAATACGACAACCACAGTTTCTTCCAACAAGCGCTGGCTGCAACTGGCACTGGGGCTGGTCTGCATGATGGCGGTGTCCAGCCCACAATATGTCTGGACCTTGTTTACCAAGCCGATCATGGCGCAGTTCGGCGTCAGCCTGCCGGCCGTGCAAGTGACCTTTTCCATCCTGGTTGTGCTGCAAACCTTCTTTTCCCCCTTCCAGGGTTATCTGGTGGATAAGTTCGGCCCGCGCCTGCTGCTCTCCGTCGGCGCCATCCTGACCGGCTTGAGCTGGATTCTGGCGGCGCGGGTCGACAGCTTGAACGGCCTGTACCTGACCTACGGCTTGTTCGGCGGCGTCGGCACCGGCATCATCTATGTCGGCGTGGTCGGCCTGATGGTGAAATGGTTCCCGGACCGGCGCGGCTTCGCCACCGGCACGGTCGCGGCCGGCTACGGCATGGGCGCCATCATGACGACCTTCCCGATTTCCAACAGCCTGGCCGCCAACGGCCTGGCGGCGACGCTGACCACCTTCGGCGTGATCTTCGCCGTGGTCGGCACGCTGGCCGCGCTGGGCCTGCGCACGCCGCCCGTCAATTTCCGTCCCGGTCCGGCCGAGCTGACGCTCAGCGCCGCGCCCGAGACCGGCCCGGCGGCCATGCTGAAGACCCCCGTCTTTTGGCTGATGTTCCTGATGATGACGATGATGTCGACCAGCGGCCTGATGGTGATTTCGCAGATGGCCAGCTTCGCCAAGGATTTCGGCATCACCACCGTCACCGTGTTCGGCCTGGCGGCCTTGCCGCTGGCGCTGACCATCGACCGCTTTACCAACGGCTTGACGCGGCCTTTCTTCGGCTGGATCTCGGACCGCTACGGCCGTGAAAACACGATGGCGCTGGCCTTCATCCTGGAAGGCCTGGCGATGATCGTCTGGCTCGCCACGCGCGACAACCCGACCCTGTTCGTGCTGCTGTCGGGCGTGGTCTTTTTCGGCTGGGGCGAAATCTTTTCCCTGTTCCCGTCGACGCTGACCGATACCTTCGGCGCCAAAAACGCCACCACCAACTACGGCTTCCTGTACATGGCGCAGGGCGTCGGTTCGGTGCTGGGCGGGCCGCTGGCGGCCATGCTGTACCAGCATACGGCCAGCTGGACCACGGTGTTCACGGTGGTCATCTCGATGGACATCCTGACCGGCCTGCTGGCCTGGTTCCTGCTGAAACCGATGCGCCAGCGCTGGCTGGCCCAGGGCGGCGCGGCATCGGCGCCGGCCATCGGCAAGGTGCAAGCGGCTTCCTGAGGCGGCGCTAACGGCTGCTTTTAGGTATCCTTGCGGGTGCCGCGGCGAACATCAGCTGCGGCATCCTTTCAGGGTTTCCTTTCAATCTAGTTTATAAAATACAATGCTTAATTCTACACAGGCGACACGCGGCATGGCCGTCGCCCCCCACGCGCTCGCTTCACAGGCGGCGCTGTCGGTGCTGCGCGAAGGCGGCAACGCCATCGAGGCGATGGTCGCGGCGGCCGCCACGATCGCCGTCGTCTACCCCCACATGAACGGCATCGGCGGCGACTGTTTCTGGACCGTGGCGATGCCGGGCCAGGCGCCGCTCTGCATCGAGGCCGCCGGCCCGGCGGCGCGCGCCGTGTCGCGCGAGTTTTACCGCGAGCGCGGCCTGGCCGCCATCCCGGTGCGCGGCCCCCTGTCGGCCAACACCGTCGCCGCCACCGTTTCCGGCTGGGATGCGGCGCTGGCCTGTTCGGCTGAAATCGGCGGCAAGATGCCCCTGGCCCGGCTGCTGGAAGACGCCATCCATTACGCGAACCAGGGCATTCCGGTAACCTGTTCGCAGGCCGGCAACACGGCCAGCAAGTTCGATGAACTGGCTGTCCATGCGGGTTTCCGCGACACCTTCGGCCTGGAGGGAAGGCCGCCGCGCGAAGGCGAGATTTTCCGCCAGCCGAAGCTGGGCGCGACGCTGCAGCGCCTGGCGTGGGACGGGCTCGATTCCTTTTACCGCGGCGATCTGGCGCGCGACATCGCCGCCGACCTGGCGTCGGTCGGCAGCCCGGTGGCGCTGGCCGACCTGCAAGCCTACCGAGCCCGCCGCGTCACGCCGCTGCACCTGCCCCACAGCACGGGCGATCTGTATAACATGCAGCCGCCGACCCAGGGCCTGGTCTCGCTGATCATCCTGGCGCTGCTCGACCGCCTCGACCTGAAATCGCATGCGCCCGACAGCGTCGAACACGTGCATCTGGTAGTCGAAGCGACCAAGCAGGCTTTCCTGATCCGCGACCGCTACATCAGCGATCCGGATTACATGAAGGTGGATCCGCAATCCTGCCTGACGGATGCCTTCCTGGCGCCCTACCTGGCGGCGATCCGCCTCGACCGCGCGCTGCCCTGGGGCCAGGGCAAGGGGCCGGCCGACACGATCTGGATGGGCGTCATCGACGGCCAGGGCCGCGCCGTCAGCTTCATCCAGAGCATCTACCATGAATTCGGCAGCGGCCTGGTGCTGCCGGCCACCGGCATCAACTGGCAAAACCGCGGCTGCTCGTTCTCGCTCGACCCGGCCCACATCAATACCCTGGAGCCGGGCAAGAAACCCTTCCACACCCTGAACCCGGCGCTGGCCCGCTTCGGCGACGGCCGCACCATGGTCTACGGCAGCATGGGCGGCGACGGCCAGCCGCAGACGCAGGCGGCGCTGTTCACCCGCATCGGCGTGTTCGGCCAGCATCCGCAACAGGCGATCAGCGCGCCGCGCTGGCTGCTGGGGCGTACCTGGGGCCAGTCTTCCGACAGCCTGAAACTGGAAAGCCGCTTCGCGCCGGAAATCGTGGCCGGCTTGCGGGCGCTGGGGCACGAAGTGGAGATGCTGCCCGATTTCGACGAATCGGTGGGCCACGCCGGCGCCATCGTGCATCACGCCAACGGCACCTTCGAAGGCGGCGCCGACCCGCGCAGCAATGGCGGCGTCGCCGGCTTTTAAAACGGGGCGTCGACAAACCTGGTGCGCAATCCGCCAGGTTTTTTCGAGGCTTTTTCAGGAGAAAGTATTGAAACATTTATTTAAAAAACAGCTGCGCCGCGGCGCAGCCGAGGTTGCGGCCAGCTTTGCGCTGGCGTTTCTTGGCCTGGCGGCGCTGCCGCAGGCCGCGCAAGCCGCCGATTGTCCCGGCGGCGATGACGTCGTCTGCACCGACACCGGTGCGGTGCGCGGCGCCGCCGACGGCGACACGCTGGGCTTCAAGGGCATCCCCTACGCCAAGCCGCCCGTCGGCGAACTGCGCTGGCGGCCGCCGCAAGCGCCCACGCCATGGAGCGGCATCCGCGACGGCGCCGAATACGGCGCCATGTGTCCGCAATTTTTGCGCGGCAAGGTGGCGGGCAGCGAAGACTGCCTGTTCGTCAACGTCTGGCGGCCGAAGGCCAAGCCGGCCAAGCTGCTGCCGGTGATGATCTGGCTGCATGGCGGCGGCAATTATTCGTATTCCGGCGCCGGTTCGCCGGAAGGCTTCGGCGGCGTCGTCTACAACGGCCGCCAGATGGTGCCGCAGGGCGTCGTCTTCGTCAGCTATAACCTGCGCCTGGGCGCGCTGGGCTTCCTGGCCCATCCGGCGCTGGATGCCGAACGGCCCGAGAAAATCTCGGGCAACTACGGCAGCCAGGACCAGATCGCCATGCTGCAATGGGTGCACCGGAACATCGCCAAATTCGGCGG
>DASYLQ010000604.1:0-5107 GCA_036009485.1 Janthinobacterium sp. | reverse complement strand
ACGGCATCGACCGGATGCTCGGCGCAGATCAGGTCGACCAGGCTGCCCGGCGCCAGCCATTCGTCCGCAATGGCGCTGACGTCGAGGGTGATGGTGTCCATCGAAATGGTGCCGATTTGCGGCACGAGTTTGCCGTCGATGAGCGCCACGCCGCTATTGCTCATGCTGCGCAGCCAGCCGTCCGCGTAACCGACCGAGACGGTAGCGACCTTGCGGGTTTCGCTGGCGGTGTAACGCAAGCTGTAACCGACATGCTCGCCGGCTTCGATGGTGCGGGTTTGCACTACCTTGCCTTGCAGCCGTACCACCGGCGCCATCGGATTCGGCGTGCCCGGTTGCGGGGCGATGCCGTACAGGGCCGCGCCCGGGCGCACCAGGTCGAAATGGTAGTCGGGCGACAGGAAGATGCCGGAGGAATTCGCCAGGCTGGCCGGGCAAGCGGGCAACAGCGCGCGGATGGCCTGGAAACGTTGCAGCTGTTGGGCATTCATCGGGCTGCCGGGCTCGTCGGCGCAAGCCAGGTGGCTCATCAGGTAGCGCAATGCTATGCCGTCGAGGAAGTGTGCATCGGCCAGCCAGGCCTCGATCTCGGCCGCAGACAGGCCCATGCGCGACATGCCGCTGTCGACTTGCACGATGGCGGGCAAGATGCGCCCTAGCCGCGCGGCCAGCTCGCGCCAGCCGGCCACCTGCGGCGCGCTGTTCAGCACCGGGATCAGCTGGTTTTCCAGGAACTCGGCTTCGGTGTCGGGCGGCGGGCCGTGCAATACGAAGATGTCGGCATCGGGATTCAAGTGCGGCCGCAGGGCGATGCCCTCTTCCAGGTGGGCGACAAAGAAGTGCCGGCAGCCTTCCGCGTACAAGGCCGCCGCCACCGCCGGGGCGCCGAGGCCGTAGGCATCGGATTTCAATACGGCGGAGCAAGCCGCCGGGGCGGCGCGTTCACGCAGCAGACGGTAATTCGAGCGGATCGCGGCGAGATCCACGGTCAGGATCGCGCCGCTGCGTTTCTTGCGCGCATACGACAACATGGGGTATCTATCTAAGATGAATAATAAAGTTTGCAGCAAGTTTGCAGTATTAGCTGGCCGTGGATTCTCCAGGGGGATCTCGAAAAACCGCCTAGGCCCCGGCGTAATTCAGCCTGGCATTCCCATACTCGCCCAAATAACGCCCCACCGACAAATCGTCCGCCATGATCGCCGGCTTCTTCGATGACATCAGGTCGGCCAGCAATTGCGCCGAGCCGCAGGACATGGTCCAGCCCAGCGTGCCGTGGCCGGTATTCGTGTACAGGTTGCGCAGCGGCGTGCGGCCCACCACCGGCGTGCCGTCCGGCGTCATCGGCCGCAAGCCGGTCCAGAAGGTCGCCTTGCTGGTGTCGCCGCCGCCAGGGAACAAATCGTTGACCACCATTTCCAGCGTGGCACGGCGGTGCGGCTTCAGGCGCAGGTCGAAACCGGCGATCTCGGCCATGCCGCCGACGCGGATGCGGTCGTCGAAACGGGTGACGGCAATCTTGTAGCTTTCGTCCAGGATGGTCGAGGCCGGTGCCTTGGCCGCATCGACGATAGGCACCGTGATCGAATATCCCTTCAGCGGATACACCGGGATGCCGATCAGCGGCTTGAGGAAATTGGCCGAATACGAGCCGAGCGCGACGACGTACTGGTCGGCCTGGATCAATTCATGGCCGCACCTGACGCCGCGCACTTCGTCGCCGGAGACGTCCAGGCTGTCGATGGCGACGCCGTAGCGGAAAGTCACGCCCAGGTCTTCGGCCATCTTCGACAGGCGCGTGCTAAACAACTGGCAATCGCCGGTCTCGTCGTTCGGCAGGCGCAGGCCGCCCACCAGCTTTTGCTTGACGGCTTCCAGCGCCGGCTCCGAGCGCGACAGCTCTTCCCGCGTCAACAATTCATACGGCACGCCGGTTTCCTTGAGCACCGCGATATCCTTTTGCGCTCCGGCGAATTGCTGTTCGGTGCGGAACAGTTGCAGCGTGCCTTTTTCGCGGCCTTCATAAGTGATGCCGGCTTCGGCGCGCAAGGCCTTGAAGCAATCGCGGCTGTACTCGGCCAGGCGCACCATGCGCGCCTTGTTGACGGCATAGCGCTCGGGCGTGCAATTGCGCAGCATTTGCCACATCCATTGCAACTGGTACCAGGTGCCGTCCGGCGTGAACGACAGCGGCGCATGTTTTTCAAACATCCAGCGCAAGGCCTTGAGAGGAATGCCGGGCGCTGCCCATGGCGCCGCGTAACCAGGGGAAATCTGGCCCGCATTGGCGAAACTGGTTTCCAGGGCCGGGCCGGGCTGACGGTCGATGACGGTCACCTGGTGCCCTGCCTTGGCCAGGTAATAAGCACTCGTGACGCCGATGACGCCACTTCCAAGAATTACGATACGCATGACATCTCCGCTATATTTCGGCAGCACTACCAGAATAAGCGCTATGATATTGCCATTCAACCAGCATAAGTTCACATAAAAATACAATATTTCAGTAAATAATCATGCGAATACATAAAGAATCCGCCCGCAGCCTGGATAAGCTCGACCGCGGCATCCTGCGCATCCTACAACAAGAAGGGCGCATCTCGATGAAAGATCTCGGCGAGCGGGTCGGTTTGTCGATCACGCCCTGCATCGAGCGGGTGAAACGGATGGAGCGCGACGGTGTCATCACCGGCTATTACGCGCGCGTCGATCCGGCGTCGTTGGGAGCCAAGCTGCTGGTGTTCGTCGAGATCACGCTGAACCAGAAATCCGCCCTCGCCTTCGAGCAATTCCGCCGTGAAGTCTTGCAGATCCCCGAGGTGCAAGAGTGCCATCTGGTGTCGGGCGATTTCGACTACCTGATCAAGGCGCGCATCCATGAGATGGCGGAATACCGCAAGCTGCTGGGGGATATGCTGCTGCAATTGCCGGGGGCGGCGCAGTCGAAGAGTTATGTGGTAATGGAAGAGATCAAGGAAACCCTGGCTTTGGCGACCGAAGCCTTGCAGTAGAGGGGAAGGCAATCGAGGGGAATGAAATCGGGCCCGCAAGCGGACCCGATTGAAGCTATCGATAGGTAAGGATCAGAAGCTGGTCGACAAGCCCGCATACAGGGTACGCCGCGCGCCATACTGCGGTGCGCCCACGCCCACGCCCGAGCCGTCGCGCAGCAGGTACGACTTGTCGAAGAGGTTCACCAGCGCCAGGCGCCCCTCGACGTTGCCGACCGATGTGTGCTTCCAGTTATGTGTCAGCGTCAAGTTCGCCGTCACATAGCCCGGCAGCGAGCCGGAGTTCGGCGCGCCGCCATCCGGGGTATCGCGCATGCCGCTGCCGTACAGCGCGTCGGCGCTGATCTGCGAATCGCCGAAACGGTAATGCGCACCGCCCGAGACCGTGTAAGTCTGGTCGTGGTCCAGGTAGATGTAGTGATTGGCGATGTAAGCCAGCTCAGCAGGAGAAAACAGACTCTGGCCGGAGACGATGTTCTGGCCCTGCGCCTTTTGCGTCGCGATGTTCAGGAAACCGCCCCAGTTGCCCTCATTGTAGACAGCCGACAATTCCAAACCCTTGGCGTAACCCTTTTCATAGTTGAACGGCGACAGGATCAGCGCCTGGCCGAACTGGCCTTCGTCCAGCAGGTTGTGGATTTTCTTGTAATACGCGTCCGCCGTCAGGCTCAGGTGCGAACCGACTTGCTGGCTGATGCCGATATCGTAGTAATTGGTGCGCTCGGCCTTGACGTTGTCCGATACCGGCACTTGCGGCGCATTCGTCGTATTCGCATATTTGTCGATGCTGGACTGGGCCGCCAGCTCCTGCGGCGGCGGCGTGAAGTAACGCGAGTAACCGGCATGCAGGGCCGTGTCCTTGCTGACCTTGTAGGACAGATTGATGCGCGGGCTGAGCTGGTGCTCATCCGTGAACGCCTGCACCTTGTCATAGCGCAGGCCATAGTTCAGGGTCAGCGGCGCGCTGATATGCCATTCGTCCTGCAGGTAGTAACTGTACAGCTTGCCCACTTCGCTGCTGTTGTCGACGATGGTGATCGGCGTGTTGCCGAGCTGGTTGCCGGCAGCGTCGGTGGCGAACACGCCGACGCTGTTGTTGCTCTCGGTATACTGGCGCGTGTAGGCCAGGCCGGTGCGCAGCGTATGGTCGGCGTTCAGCTTGTAGCCGAGGTCGAATTGCAAGCCGCTGGCGCTGTTCGAACGCAAGGTGTCCGAGGCCACGCCGTTATACACCAGGTCGCCGACCGGATCCGGCGTGTAGTGCAGCTCGGAATACTGGTGGAAGGCCGAGACCTGGTAGTTCAGGTCGCCCAAGCTTTTTTGCAGCGACAGCACCAGGAAGCGGTTCACTTCGCGCTGCTGTTCGTTGACGTTGGCCGAAGCCAGGTTCGACGTGCCGGCGGCGGCGTCGCTCTGGCCGGCCAGCGAGAAACCCGGCGCCTGGTCTGGATTGTCGGGAATTTCGAAATGGCCGTTATAGGTGCCGAACATCAGGCCCAGGCGGGTGTTGTCGTCGAGGAAATAAGACAGATTGCCGAAGGATTTGTTCTGGTGCGTCTTGTCGTGCAAGGCATTCAGCGTCGGCAGCGGGTTTTCAATGCCCAGATTGTTCGACAGGAAGCTGCCGGACAGATAGTAATTGAAGGCGCCCGAGCTGCCGAAGAACTCGGCGCTAGGCTCGACGTAGTCGCGGCTGCCGACCATCACGCCGACGCGGCCGCCCGAGGCGGCGCCTTCCTTGGTGTCGACGTCGACGATGGCGGCCGTGCGCAGGCCGAACTGGGCCGGCAAGGCGCCGGTCATGAAGTCGATCGAATTGACGAAGCGGGTATCGATCGACTGGCCGAAACCGGTAATGCTTTCAGGCAACTGCACGCCATTGATGCGGTATTGCACGTTGGCGTGCTCGTCGCGCACGTGGATCGAGCCGGACGCCTTGGAATCCTGGTCCACGCCCGGCAAGCGCAGCAAGACTTCATTGAACGGCGTGTTGTCGCCCTGGCCGATGGCGTCGATCATGTGCTGGTCGATGGTATACACGGTGGTGCCGACCTTGGGCGAGAGTTCGATGCGCGCGCTCTTCAGGCGGGCGGCGG
>DASYLQ010000603.1:0-3170 GCA_036009485.1 Janthinobacterium sp. | reverse complement strand
GAAGCGTCGACTATTGCCGACGTGTTCAAGTGGAGTAGCCGTTCCTGGGTACTGGGCGCCTTGATGTCGATGCCGCTCATCGACGGCGGTCGCAACAAGAACAACATCACGCGCAGCGAAGCGGTGCTGGAAGAGTCGGTCGCCAGCTATCGCCAGCAAGTGCTGGTGGCGTTCTCGGAAGTCGAGGACAACCTGGCGGGCCTGCGCATCCTGGCGGGGCAGGCGGCGCAGATCGACGACGCCGTGCTCTCGGCGCGCCGTTCGGCCGACCTGGCGCAGAAGCTGTATGAAGCCGGCCGTTCCAGCTACCTGGAGTTGCTCGACTCGCAGCGCGCGCTGGCGGCGGTGGAACGCAGCGAAGTCCAGTTGCGCGGCAGCCGGGCGGTCACCACCGTGGCGCTGATCCGCGCCCTGGGCGGTGGCTGGGACGCAACGCCGGCAGCGCTGCAAGCTGCCCCGGCAGCTCCGGCCAGGCCGACGCAGTTGAGCCGGAACTAAGCTGGAGGCAAGCTAAGTTAAACGATTTAGCTTGAAAAAAAACGGCGGATGCGCGTAACAGCGATCCGCCGTTTTCATATCCCCTGATCGATAGTTCCCACGCACCTAAGGAGATACCTGCTGCGGGTGCGGCGCATGGCGATATTTTGGCGGAGTCGGCGCAAGAGGCGGAATCGATGAGCGCGGCCTTGCTGGTTTGAGGGTGTTTTGAGCGGCGGCGGGTGAGGGATGCCGGCTATCCGGCCTGGCAGGGCATGGCCCCTCATCCGAAAAATGATGATTTATTTCGTAATTTTCGGTAGCATCGTCCCGCGCCACGGGCTGTCATGTGGCCATCCCCTTCCACCGATAAAGAGAGTCCATGAAATTTCGCCGCCAGTTCCTGATCAACGCGCCACTCGGCTTGCTCGCCGTGGCCAGCGCCAGCCGTTCCTCCGCCCAGGCCGTGCCTGAAACCGCGACCCCGGGCGCGCCGCCGACCTTCGGCACCTTGGCCGCCGCCGGCCCCGAAGTGTCCGCGCAGACCTTCGCCGAAGCCGAAAAGCTGATGCAGGTGACGCTGACGGCCCCGGAACGCGAGATGGCGGCGCAGAGCTGGCGCACCTCGATGGCCGGGATGCTGGAGCGGCGCAGCGGCCCGCGCAAGCTGGCGCTGGAAGCGAACGTCGCACCGGCCACCCTGTGGAACCCGGCGCTGGCGGCCGGCGCCAGGGTAAGGCCCGCGGCTGTGCACGAGCGCTTCGTGCGCAGCAAGGGCGGCCCGGGTCCGCTGCCCGCGCGCGACGAAGACATCGCCTTCGCGCCCGTGACGCAGTTGTCGCGCTGGATCGAAAGCAGGGCGCTCAGCTCCGTGCGCCTGACCACTATCTACCTCGAGCGCATCGAGCGCTTCGATCCGCAACTGCGCTGCGTGATCACGCTGACGCGCGAGCATGCGCTGGCCCAGGCCAAAAAGGCCGATCAGGAAATCGCCGCCGGCCGATACCGCGGCCCGCTGCACGGCATCCCGTATGGCGTCAAGGATTTGCTCGACACCGCCGGCATCGCCACCACCTGGGGCGCCGAACCCTTCCGCGAGCGCGTGCCGGCCGCCGATTCTGCCGTGGTGGCCCGTCTCACGGCGGCCGGCGCGGTGCTGATCGCCAAACTGAGCCTGGGCGCGCTGGCGCTGAACGACATCTGGTTCGGCGGCCAGACCATGAACCCCTGGCTGCTGGAAGAGGGCGCGTCCGGCTCCAGCGCCGGCCCGGGCGCGGCCACCGCCGCCGGCCTGGTGGCGTTTTCGGTCGGCAGCGAAACCGGCGGCAGCATCGTCAGCCCGAGCATGCGCTGCGGCGTCGCCGGCCTGCGCCCCACGTATGGCCGGGTGCCGCGCAACGGCGCCATGACCTTGTGCTGGTCGCTCGATAAGCTGGGCCCGATGACGCGCGGCGTCGAAGACGCGATGCTGGTGCTGAAGGCGATTTCCGGTCCGGACGCCGGCGACGTCGCCAGCGTGCCCGCGCCCCTGGAATTCGACGCCGGCGCCCCGGTGCGCGGCTTGAAGGTCGGTTATTTCCCGGACTGGATGAAGGAAAGCCCGGCCACCGACGTCGACCGCGCCGCGCTGGAAGCGGTCAGGAAGCTCGGCATGATTCCGACCCCGGTGTCGCTGCCGGACTGGCCCTACCAGTCGCTCAACGTGATCCTGTTCGCCGAAGGCGCGGCGGCCTTCGAAGAGATGGTGCTCGACGGCCGCATCGATCAATTGAAGGTGCAGGTGGCGGACGCCTGGCCGAACCAGTTCCGCGAAGCGCGCTTCCTGTCGGCGGTCGATTTCGTCCAGTCCGACCGCATGCGCCGCAAGGTGGCACTGGAGATGGCGCGCATCTTCACCGAGGTCGACCTGCTGCTGGTGCCCTCGCTGCGCGACGAAATGCTGACCATCTCGAACAATACCGGCCATCCTTCGCTGACCTTGCGCACCGGATTTGTCGAAGTGGGCGAGGCGCGCAGCGACTGGGCGCCGGATCCGGCCAGGCCGCTGCCGAAGTTTTCGCCGCCGCGCCGCGTGCCGCATGGCGTGACCCTGATCGGCCGCCTGTTCGACGAGGGCACCATCGCCCGCGTCGGCCTGGCGCTGGAAAAGCATGCCGGCGTGGCGGGACAGCGCCCGCCCGGTTTCTAAAGCCGGCGTCCCGGTTTCACCCCAGTGGCGATCTTCCTGACCGCATCCAGCACTTGCTGTTTGCCGACGGTGTCGGCCAGGGCCAGGGCGCCGGCGCGGGCCAGCTTGTGCTGCCGGCGCACTACCGCGACGATGGCCGAGCGGCGGATGCGCCACATGTGGATGAACTATTCCATATTGATGGCTTCCATGATGGCTGATCCTGTCCCAGAATAGCTGGACGATATCTTGCGGGGAGTAGGGCAGTGGCGGCACAACGCACCAGGCGCATAGGGCGGCGCTTCATCATGCTGGACAATTTGCTGGTGGTGACCGGTTTTTCCCTGGTCTTCCCGCTCATCAGCCTGCATTTCGTCGACCAGCTGGGATGGGCGGCCGGCGCGGTCGGCCTGGCGCTCGGCATACGCCAGTTGTCGCAGCAGGGCACCGGCATGCTGGGCGGCTCCCTGGCGGACCGCTTCGGCGTCAAGCCCCTGGTCGTCGGCGGCATGCTGCTGCGCTCTGC
>DASYLQ010000602.1:0-2763 GCA_036009485.1 Janthinobacterium sp. | reverse complement strand
GGTTGAATCCGGCGTTTTTGTCAACTCAAGAATAGCTATGTTTGCTTACGGCATATTTGCAGCGGTCATGTTGACGGGCGCCGACATGACCGTGCGGCTTACGCTGCGAGCAACTGGCGCAGAACGAATGGAAGGATCCCGCCGTGCTTGTAGTAATCGACTTCGATCGGCGTGTCGATGCGCAGCAGCACGGTGACTTCCTGCGTGCCGCCGTCTTCGCGGTGGATCACCAGGGTCGCCAGTTGCTGCGGCTTGATCTCGCCTTCGAGGCCCTTCAGGTCATAGGTTTCCTTGCCGGTGATGCCCAGGGTTTGCACGCTGTCGTCGCCGATGAATTGCAGCGGCAACACGCCCATGCCGACCAGGTTGGAGCGGTGGATGCGCTCGAACGAACGGGTGATTACGGCTTTCACTCCCAGCAGCTGGGTGCCTTTCGCGGCCCAGTCGCGCGAGGAGCCGGTGCCGTATTCCTCGCCGCCGAAGACCATCGTCGGCGTGCCTTCGGCGACGTATTTCATGGCCGCGTCGTAGATCGACATCTGTTCGCCGGACGGCTGGTGGATCGTGATGCCGCCTTCGACCGCATTGCCTTCAGGGGTAGGCGGGATCATGCGGTTCTTGATGCGCACGTTGGCGAAGGTGCCGCGCATCATGATTTCATGGTTGCCGCGGCGCGAGCCGTAGGAGTTGAAATCGGCCTTCATCACGCCGTTTTCCTTCAGCCATTTGCCGGCCGGGCCGTTTTCCTGGATCGAACCGGCCGGAGAGATGTGGTCGGTGGTGATCGAGTCGCCGAACACGCCCAGCGCGCGGGCGCCGCTGATGCCGGTGGCGGCCGCTTTTGGCGTCATCGTGAAATCGTCGAAGAACGGCGGCTCGGCGATATAGGTCGATTTCGGCCAGTTGTAGACCTGGCCTTCGGTGGTCGAGACCTGTTCCCACAGCTTGCCCGGCGCGCCCTTGACGTCGGCGTAGTTGCTCTTGAAAACCTTGGAATTCATGGCGAACTTCATCAGCGCCGCCACTTCAGATGAGGTCGGCCAAATGTCGCCCAGATAAACGTCCTTGCCGCCCTTGCCCTTGCCGACGGGTTCGGTCATCAGGTCGCGCGTCATGTTGCCGGCGATGGCATAGGCCACCACCAGCGGCGGCGAGGCGAGGAAGTTCGAGCGGATGTTCGGGTGGATGCGCGCTTCGAAGTTGCGGTTGCCCGACAGGACGGCCGAGGCGACGATGTCGTTGGCCGTGATCGCCGCATTCAATTCCGGGGTCAGGTCGCCGGCATTGCCGATGCAGGTGGTGCAGCCATAGGCGGTGACGCCGAAGCCGAGCTTTTCCAGGTAGGGCAGCAGGCCGGCGGCGGTCAGGTATTCGGTGACGACGCGCGAGCCGGGCGCCAGCGAGGTCTTGATGTGCGGCGCCACTTTGAGGCCCGCTTCGACGGCTTTTTTCGCCAGCAGGCCGGCGGCCAGCATCACGCTCGGGTTCGAGGTATTGGTGCAGGATGTGATCGCGGCGATCAGCACGTCGCCGTTCGAGACGTCGACGCCGTTGCTGGTCCGGTAGATGGCCTTCAGGTCGGCGGGATTCTTGTTGAAGCCGTTTTCCGACACCGGTTTCGAAAACAGTTCGGCGAAATTGGCCTTGACGTTGCCGATCTCGATGCGGTCCTGCGGCCGTTTCGGGCC
Organism: Janthinobacterium sp.; assembly: GCA_036009485.1. Taxonomy (GTDB): domain Bacteria; phylum Pseudomonadota; class Gammaproteobacteria; order Burkholderiales; family Burkholderiaceae_D; genus Janthinobacterium. Next base: position 1,075 of record DASYLQ010000602.1, on the reverse strand, counting down.
GGCCAGCGAGGGTGTCACGCTGGTCAGGTCGAGGGCCACGACGCGGGTGTAGTCGATCTCGCCGGCCTTCGGCACGCCATACATGTTCTGCGCCTTGAAGTAGGCGGCGAAGGCGTCGATTTCAGCCTTGCTGCGGCCGGTGCCCTGGAAGTATTCGATGGTGGCGTCGTCGACCGGGAAAAAGCCCATCGTCGCGCCGTATTCGGGCGCCATGTTGGCGATGGTGGCGCGGTCGGTAACGGTCAGCGATTCGGTGCCTTCGCCAAAGAATTCGACGAATTTGCCGACGACTTTTTCCTTGCGCAACAGTTCGGTAATCGTCAGCACCAGGTCGGTCGCGGTGCAGCCTTCGCGCAGCGCGCCGGAGAGGTTCACGCCGATCACGTCCGGGGTCAGGAAGTAGACTGGCTGGCCGAGCATGCCGGCTTCCGCCTCGATGCCGCCGACGCCCCAGCCGACCACGCCGATGCCGTTGATCATGGTGGTGTGCGAGTCCGTGCCGACCAGGCTGTCCGGATAATAGACCTCGACCTTGTCCTGCTTTTGCTTGTGCACGCCGCGCGCCAGGTATTCCAGGTTGACCTGGTGGACGATGCCGAAGCCGGGCGGCACCACGCCGAAGGTGTCGAAGGCTTGCATGCCCCATTTCATGAACTGGTAGCGCTCGTTATTACGCGAAAATTCCAGCTTCATGTTCAAGTCCAGCGCTTTTTTCTCGCGGAAGTGGTCGATGGTGACCGAGTGGTCGACCACCAGGTCGACCGGCACCAGCGGCTCGATGTTTTTCGGGTTCAGGCCCATCTTGTGGGCGACGTTGCGCATCGCGGCCAGGTCGGCCAGCAGCGGCACGCCGGTGAAATCCTGCAAGACGACGCGCGCCACCACGAACGGGATCTCGTCGCTGCGGTCGGCGGTCGGGCCCCAGCTCGCCAATTGCTTGACGTGCTCTTCGGTGACCTTCTTGCCGTCGCAGTTGCGCAGCACGGATTCGAGCACGACCCGGATCGACACCGGCAGGCGGGAGACGTTGATGCCCAGGCTTTTTTCCAGCGCGGGCAGCGAGTAGAACTGGCCC
>DASYLQ010000601.1:0-2802 GCA_036009485.1 Janthinobacterium sp. | reverse complement strand
GCCGGTGCTCAAGAAAAAGACGGCGGATGGTAAATGGGCTGCAGTCGACATGCAGCAACTGATGCAGCCCGACTTCGACCCGGAGATGCGCGTCTTCGCGCGTGCCTCCTCCGACGACAAGGGGCCAATCATGATGTTCCTGGCCTCGTTGGACTTGATGCGGCAACAAGGGATCACCCCCGCCGTCAACGTCAAGCTCGTGCTCGACAGCGAAGAAGAAATCAACTCGCCCGGCATCGCTGCGGCGATCCTGCAAAACGCCGCATTCCTGAGTGCCGATGCGCTGATCATCCACGACGGGCCCGCCCACCCCAGCGGCCGGCCGACGGCGGTGTTCGGCAATCGTGGTGTGCAAACCCTGACGCTGACCGTGTTTGGCCCCAAGGCGCCGCTGCATAGCGGACACTTCGGCAACTATGTTCCCAATCCCGCGTTCAACCTGGCGCGCCTGTTGGCGTCCATGAAGGACGAGCATGGCCGCGTCACGATTCCAGGCTATTACAGCAGGGTCCACATCAGCGCCGACGACAAGAAAGTACTCGCCAACTCGGGCGATGATGAAGTGGCCCTGCGCCGGCGCGTCGGCATCGCAGCCCCGGAGCAGGTAGCGGTCAATTATCAGGAGTCCTTGCAGTATCCTTCTCTAAATGTTCGCGGCATGTCTGCGGCGGGCGTTGGCAAACTGGCGGCCAATATCATCCCGAAAGAAGCAATCGCTGAAATCGACATTCGCACCACCGCCGATTCGAATTCAGCTTATCTGACTGGACTGATCCGCAAGTTCGTCGCGCAGAAAGGCTATACGCTGCTTGACCACGAGCCAACTGACGAGGAGCGCCAGGGCTTCCCATTGATGGCCCGCCTGCAGGAAGGTCTGGCTGCCGAGGCCGCTCTGCAACCGATGGATGCACCGGTGCGCCACTGGGTCGAACGGTCCTTGGTCGCCGCGTACAAGGGCACGGGCGGCAATGTCACTCCTGTGCTGATCCGCGCTCAGGGCGGCACGGTACCGACTCAGGAAATCGTCGCCCCGCTCAAGGTCCCATTCGCTCTGGTTTCCGTCGTCAATTCGGACAATAACCAGCACGCCTATGACGAGAACCTCCGGATGGGGAATTACCTTACCGGTATGCGGTCCATGCTCGGACTGCTGACGACCCCCTATCCTTAAGGAGCAAAGCCTTATTGGGGCGCCGCCGGCGCTACCCAGCGCCTCGGCCGCGGCCTGATTGCCCTGGTCCAGCGCCAGCTTGAGGGCCGCGCCGCCACGGGTGAGGTGTACTGTCAATAGTGGCCACTTCCGCCTCAAGCAGCCAGCTCGGATCGGCGGAAATTCTCAACGAACTGTGCCGGCGAAATGGGGCCAAGGCGCGAATGGTGCCGCTGGCGGTTGTAGAAAATTTCGATGTACTCCTTGAGCGCCGCTTCGGCGTCAGCACGGGTGGCATACCTCTGATGATGAATCATCTCGTTCTTCCGGCTCCCCAGAAGCTCTCCATGGGCGCGTTGTCGTAGCAGCTGCCCTTGCGCGACATGGAAGACAGCATGCCGAACTGTTCGACGAGCTTGCGGTAGTCGTCGGCATAGTATTGGCTGCCCCGATCCGAGTGATGAATCAGGCCAGATGCTGGTCGCTTCCGCCCCGTCAAAAGGCCTGCGCCGTCAGCTCCTGCGTCATGCGTGCCCCCATCGCATAGCCGACCATCTCGCAAGTGAAGATGTCCTTGACGCCCGCCAGGTAAAGCCAGCCTTCGCCAGTGGACACGTACGTGATGTCGGTTACCCAGGCTGCTCAAACGTTGAGCAGGAGATTCAATCACGTGGGTCAAATTTGGATGAAATTTATTGCCTTACATGCAGAAATTCTTGGCGATCGTCAACAGAAAATGCGCAATAATCGTCCGTGTTGTCGTCATCCGACGATATAAGGGCGCGGGCTCCGAACGGCACACAAAAATCGTTAGCAAAACCCCTATTTATGCACTAAAAACGGGAATTTTCGCCCCAGTTTGGAGCGATGTGTGGCCGCAATAAAACACGCTTTCGGATCGCTGAAAATAATATAAGTCGTCACTTGACGATATAAATAAAAAGGAACAATAATGAATCCATGCATCAAGTATGGGACGCCGGCCACTGCCGGCTTTGTCAACGCTGCCAGGTCATCGGCGCAGCCACCGGTAGGAAAAGGGAGCAGCAATGAGCAAGATATGGACACATCCGAGTCGTCGTGAGTTCCTGAAGATGTCCGCCACGGCGGGCATGGCAGGCAGCGGCCTGTTTTCGCTGGCTGGCAACGCCAACGCCGCCGCCATGCTGAACCTGTACGCATGGTCGGCCGGCGTCGACGTAGTCAAGAGTCACCTGACCGCGTTCGAGGCCAGGTCGGGCATCAAGGTCAACTACAACAATGCGCCGTGGGCGCAGTACCGCGACACCATGGTCACCAAGTTCGTCGGCAAGGCGCCGCTCGACGTGATGTACGTATCCGACAGCTGGTTGCCCGAGTGGGCCGACGCCGGCTGGATCGCGCCGGTCAACGGCTTCCCGGAGCTGATGAAGTACAACCCGGCGTTCGACGACTTCTGTACCAAGTCGATGCAGTACAACGGCAAGCAGTACGGCCTCACCTACTATTCCGACTACATGGCGTTCTTCTACGACGAAGCGATGCTGAAAAAGGCCGGCTTCAAGGCGCCGCCGGCCACCTGGGCCGAGCTGGTGCAGCAGTCGATCGCGATCAAGAAGGCCGGCCTGTCCGAATACCCGATGATGCTGCCGATGGCGCGCGAAAGCTGGCTG
>DASYLQ010000600.1:0-14265 GCA_036009485.1 Janthinobacterium sp. | reverse complement strand
CGCCCTGGTGCACCAGGTAGACGTCGCACTGGGCCGGCGCTTCCGGCTCGCCGGCCTCCTTCATCAGCAGCACCAGGCGTTCGATGCCCATGGCGAAACCGACCGCCGGCGTCGGCTTGCCGCCGAACATCTCGACCATGCCGTCATAGCGGCCGCCGGCGCACACGGTGCCTTGCGAACCGAGGGTGTCGGTGACCCATTCGAACACCGTGCGGTTGTAATAATCGAGGCCGCGCACCAGGCGCGGGTTGATCGTGAACGGAATATTGTTATGGTTGAGGATTTTTTGCACGCCCTCGAAGTGGGCCAGCGATTCCTCGCCCAGGTAGTCGAGCAGCTTGGGCGCGCCGTTGACCAGGTCTTGCATGGCCGGGTTCTTGGTGTCGAGGATGCGCAGCGGATTGCTGTGCAGGCGGCGCCTGGCTTCTTCGTCGAGCAGTTCGGCATGCCCTTCCAGGTAGGCGATCAGGTCGGCGCGGTGGCGCAGGCGCTCACCGGCGTCGCCGATCGAATTGAGCTCCAGGCGGATGCCTTCCAGGCCCAGGTCATCCCACAGGCGGCGGCACAGCATGATCAGCTCGGCGTCGATGTCCGGGCCGGTGAAGCCGACCGCTTCCGCGCCGAACTGGTAAAACTGGCGGTAGCGGCCTTTTTGCGGACGCTCGTGGCGGAACATCTGGCCCTTGTACCACAGGCGCTTCGGACCTTCGTAGACCAGGTTGTGCTCGATCACCGCGCGCACCGCGCCGGCCGTGCCTTCCGGGCGCAGGGTCAGCTCGTCGCCGTTCATCGCATCGGTAAACGAATACATCTCCTTTTCGACGATGTCGGTGACGGCGCCGATAGCGCGCGCGAACAGGCGGGTCTCTTCGACGATCGGGGTGCGGATCTGCTGGAAGCCGTAGCTTTGCAAGACCGACTGGGCGGTGTTCTCGAACAGTTCCCACAGCGGCGCGTCGGCCGGCAAGACATCGTTCATCCCTTTGACGGCAAGGATTTTCCCGGCTTTTTTATTTTCTGGCTTATCTGACATAACGGTCTTCGATTTTCTGTTTTTCTAAACGGCTCAAGCGGCCATGCCCTGTTTGCCGTAATGGCTTTTCACGTAGTCGAGCACGATGGCCTGGAACTCTTCGACGATATGCTCGCCGCGCAGGGTCACGGTCTTCTGGCCGTCGACGAATACCGGCGCCGCCGGCGATTCGCCGGTGCCCGGCAGGCTGATGCCGATGTTGGCGTGCTTCGATTCGCCGGGGCCGTTGACGATGCACCCCATCACGGCGACGTTCATGCCTTCCACGCCCGGATAGGCCTTTTTCCATTCCGGCATCTGCTCGCGCAGATAGGTCTGGATATCGTCGGCCAGTTCCTGGAAAGTGGTCGAGGTGGTGCGGCCGCAACCCGGGCAGGCGATCACCATCGGCGCGAATTTGCGCAAGCCCATGGTTTGCAGGATCTCTTGCCCGACCACGACTTCGCGCGTGCGGTCGCCGCCCGGTTCCGGCGTCAGCGAAATGCGGATGGTGTCGCCTATGCCTTCCTGCAGCAGCACCGACAAGGCGGCGGTCGAGGCGACGATGCCCTTGCTGCCCATGCCGGCCTCGGTCAGGCCCAGGTGCAGCGGATAGTCGCAGCGGCGCGCCAGTTCGCGGTAGACGGCGATCAGGTCTTGCACGCCGGAGACCTTGCAGGACAGGATGATCTGGTCGCGGCCCAGGCCCAGTTCCTCGGCGCGCACGGCGTTCTCGATGGCCGACGTGACCAGCGCCTCATACATGACGGCCTGGGCCGGCCACGGTTGTTCGCGGGCCGCGTTTTCATCCATGATGCGCGCCAGCAGGGCCTGGTCCAGGCTGCCCCAGTTGACGCCGATGCGTACCGGCTTCGCATGGCGCGCCGCGATTTCGATCATTTGCGCGAACTGGGTGTCGCGCTTGGCGCCCTTGCCGACGTTGCCCGGGTTGATGCGGTATTTCGACAGCGCCTTGGCGCAGTCCGGATAATCGTTCAGCAGCGTGTGGCCGTTGTAATGGAAATCGCCGACCAGGGGCACGTCGATGTCCATCCTGTCGAGCTGCTCGCGGATGTAGGGCACCGCGGCCGCCGCTTCCGGCCGGTCCACCGTCAGGCGCACCAGTTCCGAGCCGGCGCGGGCCAATTCCTTGATCTGGACCGCCGTGGCGATGGCGTCCGCCGTGTCGGTATTGGTCATCGACTGCACCACCACCGGCGCGCCGCCGCCGACATGGATCTTGCGCTGGCCGTAAGCCAGCAGCACCCTGCGCGAGTCGCGCCGCGGCGACGGGCCGGAACCGCTGGCCGCGTTCGCGGCAAATGGATTCGAAGTAGACATGATTATTTCAGGTTCAGACGTGCGGTTGTGCCACCCGGTACCGGGGCCAATTCCACCGCGGCGCCGCGCAGCGTGACGTCGACGCCGCCGGGCTTGCCGACCACCAGCAGCACCGGCTCGCTGATGTCGAAAGTCTCGGTGCTGCCGGCCATGACGATGCGCGAAATCAGCGGCGCGCCGCTCTTGCGGCGGATCTCGATCCAGGAATCCTGGCGCACCGTCAGCACCAGCGGATTGGCGCCGGCGGCGGGTGCCGCGGCGGCCGGCGCCGGCGCGGGTTCAGGCGCCGCCGCCGGGCTCACGGTCGCGGCGGCGGCCGCGGGCGTCGCCGCCGGCGTGTCGGCGCCGGCGCTGGACGGCACCGAAATCAAAGGCACCGACGGCGTTTGCAAGGGGGCGTCCTGGGGCTTGGCCGGCGCAACGTCGGCCGCGGCCGCCGGCGCGGCGCTGTCGGCCGGCTTGCCGCCGTCCGCGCTGGCGCTGGCGTGGATGCCGTTCCTGTCGCCGCGCATCAGCAGCGCCGGCGAGATATACCCCATCTCGTAGGCGCCCAGCGCCGCCGCGGCCAAGATGACGACCGCGGCGATGATCCAGCCGGTCGGTTTCGACGAGCGCTGCGTCATCGACGGGAAGCGGCTTTCGGAAAACGAGGCCGACAGCGCGCGCGTCGGCATCACCTCGGCATTGTCGGCCGGCGTGATGGCGATGGTCGCCACCAGCGGCGCGGCGTCGAGCTTGAGTATCTTGGCATAGGCGCGGATAAAGCCGCGCACCACCGCCGGATTGGGCAGCGAGGCGTAGTCGCCCGCCTCCAGCGCGCCGACCTGGCGCGGCGCCAGCTTCAGCTGCTCGGCGGCTTGCTCGACGCTCCATCCGAGCGCCTCGCGCTGCGCCCGCATCTGCGCGCCGGGCGTGGCCGGCTTGCCGTCCCTGGGCTGCGGCTGTTCCGCCCGCTCTGAATTCATTGGTATCCCTGTTTCACTCATCAAACGCCCCACGTAGATAGGCAGCATATTCCGGCGAGGCGGGGTACTGGCGCCGCAGCTGCGTGCCCAGGGCCGTCTCCGCGCCCGCATCGCCGAGCCTATGCTGCACCTTGATCCCGAGCCACAGCACAGCGGCCGTCAGGCTCTCCATTTTTGTTACTTTGCCGAGCCGGTTGATGAAAAATCCGGCCCGCGCATAATCCTTGCGCTCGTAATACACCTGCGCCAGGTTGGCGTTGGTCGCCGGCAAGTCCGGCGTCAGCTTCAGCGCCTGCAGCAGGTAGCGCTCGGCGCCGGCATTGTCCTTCATCTTCAGGCTGCACGAACCGGCATTGTTCAAGGCCTTGTCCGGCGACCGGTAAGTCTTGTTCTTCAGCGCCGCGTCGAAATAGGCGATCGATTCGCGCGCGCGGCCGTTGCGGCACAGGAAGGAGGCATAGTTGTTGCTCAGGTCGGCATTATTCGGCGCCAGTTTCAGCGCGCGCTGGAAGTTGTCCTCGGCCAGGCCCAGCTCGTCCATGCCCATGTAGATCAGCGCGCGCATGCCGTAGGCTTCGGCGTTCTGCGGATCGGCCTTCAACGCCAGCTTGACTTCGTCCAGCGCCACTTCGAGCTGGTTTTGTTCGTAATAACCGGCCGCCAGTTGCAGGCGGATGCCGGCCCGCTTCTGGCCCGAGGATTCGTCCGACAAGGTGGTCAGCTCGGCCTTGCCGCTTGGCCCGGTCGTGCTGCAGGCGGCCAGCAGCGCGGCCAGGCCGCAGGCGGCCAGCACGTGGACACAGCGTTGCGCCAGGCCCCGCATCAGGAATGGATCTCCACGATCTTGCCGAAATTGGCGCCGAATTTTTGCTGGTACTCGGCCATCTTTTCCATGCGCTGCTGGACCCGGGTGCGGTCTTGCACCTCGCCGGCCAGCTGGCCGCAGGCGGCGTCGATGTCGTCGCCGCGGGTCTTGCGTATCGTCGTGACGAGGCCGGCGTCCATCAGCACCTGGGCGAAGGCCTTGATGCGCGGATTCTTCGAGCGCAGCAGGCCCGATTCCGGGAAGGGATTGAAAGGAATCAGGTTGAACTTGCAGTTGACGCCGAACTCGCGGTCCTGCACCAGGGCCACCAGTTCGCGCGCATGCGCGTCGCTGTCGTTGACGCCGTCCAGCATGCAGTATTCGAAGGTGATGAAGTCGCGCGGCGCAAACGCGAGGTAGCGCTTGCAGGCGGCCATCAATTCCTTCAACGGGTATTTCTTGTTCAGCGGGATCAGGCCGTCGCGCAGCGCATCGTTCGAGGCGTGCAGCGAAACCGCCAGCGCCACCGGCACTTCCTGCGACAGCTTGTCCATCATCGGCACCACGCCCGAGGTCGACAGCGTGACGCGGCGGCGCGACAAGCCGTAGGCGTTATCATCGAGCATCAGCTTCAAGGCCGTGACGGTCGGTTCGAAATTCAGCAGCGGTTCGCCCATGCCCATCATCACCACATTGGTGATCTGGCGCTCGCCTTTCGGACCGGGCTCGATGCCCTTGGTCTTGCGCAGTTCAAACTCGGCCATCCACAGCTGGCCGATGATCTCGCCCACCGTCAGGTTGCGGTTGAAGCCCTGCTTGCCGGTCGAGCAAAAGCGGCAATTGACCGCGCAGCCGGCCTGGGTCGAGATGCACAGCGTGCCGCGCTTGTCTTCCGGGATGAACACGGTTTCGACGGCATTGCCGTTGCCGACGTCGACCAGCCACTTGCGCGTGCCGTCGTTCGAGGTATGGTCGCTGATGACGGCCGGGGCGCGGATCTCGGCGCGCGTCGCCAGCTTGTCGCGCAGCGACTTGGCCAGGTCGGTCATCGTGTCGAAATCGGCGGCGCCGAACTGGTGTATCCAGCGCTGCAATTGCTTGGCGCGAAATGGCTTCTCACCCAACTGGGCGCAGTAAGCGACGAGTTGCGCGGGATCGAAGTCCAGCAAATTGGTGAGAGTCGTGGCCATATTTATTTCAAAACAAATTGCAAAACAATGCTAAAAAATCCGTTCCCGGACCCAAGGCTGCGGCGGGAACGGTTTGCGGATGAACGCGATTACGCTTTAACTTCCGGGAAGAAATAAGCGATTTCAACTTTGGCGGCATCGACAGCGTCGGAACCGTGCACGGCATTGGCATCGATCGAATCGGCGAAATCGGCGCGGATCGTGCCTTTTTCCGCTTTTTTCGGATCGGTCGCGCCCATCAGGTCGCGGTGGGCCAGGACGGCGTTTTCGCCTTCCAGCGCCTGGATCATGACCGGACCGGAGACCATGAAGTCGACCAAATCCTTGAAGAAGCCGCGCTCTTTGTGGGCGGCGTAGAAGCCTTCGGCCTGTTCGCGCGTCAGCTGGGTCATGCGGGCGGCAACAATCTTCAGTCCAGCGCCTTCGAAACGGCTATAGATTTGTCCGATCACGTTTTTTGCAACTGCGTCTGGTTTGATGATCGACAGGGTGCGTTCGATTGCCATTTGTGAAAACTCCAATAAAAAGAAAGGTTTAAGACATTAAATTGATAACTCAATCAACCTTTGATTTTACCATACAACACCCCATATAACCGATAATTGGCCTTGCTTATCCTCAGGATGCCGCATTCGGGCGCGCCCAAAGCGGCTTAAAACGGCTTGAAACGGCTGAAACGAGTAATTCCGGCCACATCCGGCGCTTGACTGAACAATTAAGGCGGCTTTAAGCGCGGATTTTTTGTGTTTGGCGGCCGGCGTGCTATGCTTTTACCAAGCTGTAAACTGATTCACACCTCGGAGGCACACATGAACCAAAATATGCAACACATCTATGACTTGCCGGATAGTACCCGGCTGGTGCGCCACAACGTGCTGCGCAATACCTACTGGCTGCTGGCCCTGTCGATGATCCCGACCGTGCTGGGCGCCGTCGTCGGCGTGCAGATGCACTTGCCGGTGCTGCGCGGCGGCATGGGCTTCATCCTGTTCATGGCGATCGCCTTCGGCTTCATGTTCGCGATTGAAAAGACCAAGAACTCGTCCATCGGCGTCGCGGTCCTGCTCGGCTTTACCTTCTTCATGGGCGTGATGCTGACGCCCATCCTGACCCACACCCTGGGTTATGCGAACGGCGCCTCGCTGATCATGACGGCTTTCGGCGGCACCGCCACCATCCTGGCCGTCATGGCCAGCATCGCCACCGTGTCCAAGCGCGATTTCTCGGCACTGGGCAAATGGCTGTTCGCCGGCGTCATCGTCTTGCTGGTGGCCTCGGTCGCCAACATCTTCCTCGGCCTGTCTGCGCTGGCCCTGGTGGTCTCGGTGATGGCCATCGCCATCTTTTCCGCCTACATCCTGTACGACGTGCAGCAGATTATCAACGGCGGCGAAACCAATTACATCAGCGCCACGCTGCGCATCTACCTGGATGTGTATAACATTTTCGTCAACCTGCTGGCCTTGCTGGGCCTGACCGGCGGCAGCCGCGATTAAAGGCGGCATTCAGCCTGGGCCCGCATCGCCGGGCGTAAAAAAGCCGACCTGATGGTCGGCTTTTTTTACGCCTGCCGCTTGCGCCTTCCTCAAGCCAGTTCGAACACCGCCATCGATTCGACATGCGAGGTGTGCGGGAACATATTCACCACGCCAGCCTTTTTCAGCACATAGCCGGCTTCCAGCACCAGGATGCCGGCGTCGCGCGCCAGCGTCGAGGGGCTGCAGGAAACATAGACGATGCGCTTCGGCAGCATCTGCGGATGGCTCTGGCGCAAGCCGGCCAGCGCCTGGCTCAGGGCCATGGCGCCGTCGCGCGGCGGGTCGATCAGCATGCGCTCGAACTTGCCCAGCGCGAGCAGGTCCTCGGTCGTCACTTGAAACAGGTTGCGCGTCGAGAACGCGGTCTTGTGCGCCAGGCCGTTGACGCGGGCATTTTCCAGCGCGCGCTCGGTCAGCGTCGCGCTGCCTTCGATGCCGACCACTTCGCGGCCCTGGGTCGCCAGCGGCAAGGTGAAGTTGCCGAGGCCGCAGAACAGGTCGGCGACGCGGTCCTCCGGCTGCACCTCGAGCAGGCGCAGGGCGGTCGCCACCAGGACGCGGTTGATGTGGTGGTTCACCTGGGTGAAATCGACCGGCTTGAAAGGCATGCGCACGCCGAATTCCGGCAACAGGTAATGCAATTGCCTGTCCAGCGGGTAGTACGGCGCCGCCGTGTCCGGGCCCTTGGTCTGCAACCACCATTGCACCTTCCACTCGTCGGCGAAGGCCTTCAGCAAATCTTCGTCGGCGGCCGATAGCGGCGCCATGATGCGCAGCACCAGCGCCGTCACGTCCTCGCCGACGGCCAGCTCGATCTGCGGGACCTGCTCGTAGATCGACAGCGCGCCGATCAGCGCGCGCAGCGGCAGCAGCATCCTCGACACATGCGGCGGCAGGATTTCGCAACTGTCCATGTCGGCGACGAAGGCCGATTTCTTTTCGTGGAAACCGACCAGCACCGTGTCTTTTTTCTTTACGTGGCGCACCGACAGGCGGGCGCGGTAGCGGTAGCCCCAAGTCGGCCCATACATCGGCCGCATCACGGTTTCCGGCCGCACCTTGCCAATGTGCCACAGATTATCTTCCAGCACGCGCTGCTTCATCGCCACCTGGGCCGACGGCTCCAGGTGCTGCATCGAACAGCCGCCGCAGTGATCGAAATGCACGCACTTCGGCTTGACGCGCAGCGCCGATTCGCGGTGCAGCGCGGTCATGCGCGCCGCTTCCCAGTTTTTCTTTTTCTTGAAGGTGACAAAGCCGACGCGCTCGCCCGGCAAGGCGCCCTCGACGAAGATGACCTTGCCCGGACTGCCGTCTTCATTGTGCAAATGGCCGACGCCGCGGGCGTCCATGTCGAGCGATTCGATGTCGATGATGTTTTCTTGCATAGCGATCAATAAGATAGGGGAGCGGCCTGCCGCCGTCCGGGGCCGCATTCAAGGGCCAGTATCATAGCAGATGCCTACACGGAGGAAGCCTGCGCAGGATCGGGCTACAGCAGCGAGTCGCGCACCACGCCGCGCGCCGCCATCGCCCGCTTCAGCTTGACCAGGGCTTCCTGCTGGATTTGCCGCACGCGCTCGCGCGTGACGCCCATTTCCTCGGCCAGGGTTTCCAGGGTGGCCGGGTCGTCGTTGTCGAGGCCGAAACGGCGCATGATGACGATGCGCTGCTTGTCCGGCAGCTTGGTCAGCCAGTCGCGCACCAGCAGCGTCATTTCATGGTGCTCGGCGCGGGCGTCCGGGCTTTCGTCGCTGTCGCCCGGCAGCATGTCCATCAGCGAGGATTGCGGGTCGTTGTCGAGCGGCGCGTCGAGCGAGGTGGCGTGCTCGGACAGCGCCAGGATGTCCTGCACCTCTTCCACCGGCCGCCCGACCAGGTGGGCGATATCTTCGGCGCTGGCATCCTTGCCGTTGTGATGCTGGGCCTCGAGATGGTATTTGCCGCGCAGGATCTGGTTCAGTTCGCGCACCATGTGCACCGGCAGGCGCACCGTGCGCGCCTGGTTCATGATGGCCCGCTCTATGCTCTGGCGTATCCACCAGGTGGCATAGGTGGAAAAGCGGAAACCGCGCTCCGGTTCGAACTTGTCGATGGCGCGCATCAGGCCGATGTTGCCCTCCTCGATCATGTCGAGCAGGACCACGCCGCGGTTGATGTAGTGTTTGGCGATCGACACCACCAGGCGCAGGTTATGCTCGATCATGGTCTGGCGCGCCTGGAAATCGCCGCCCTTGGCGAGAGTCGCGTAATGCACTTCCTGCACCGCAGTCAGCAGCGGGCGGGTGCCGATCTGGTTCAGATAATGCTGGGTGGTGTCGGTCGACAGCTCGGCCGCCAGCACCTTTTTCAATTCATCGACGCTTTCCAGCACCGCGCCGGCGACCGCCTCGCCGACGCCCTCTTCCGCATCGCCAGGCTCGGCCCCGTCGACGCCAAGCTCGTCCATCGGCTCCTCCGAAAATTCATCCGGTGCCGGGTCATCGTCTGAGGGATCGTGCGGCGTGCGTGTCATGTCGGTCTGTATCGATATTGAACGCGGGCTTGGCGCGTGTTTAACGGTTAGGCAGGAATTTCGAGGGATCGACCGGCTTGCCCTGCTGTCGTATTTCAAAGTGCAACATGACGGCGTCGGCGTCGGAATCGCCCATCTCGGCGATCATCTGCCCCTTGTTGACGGTCTGCCCTTCCTTCACCAGGATGGTGCGGTTGTGCGCATACGCCGACAATAAACTATTACTGTGCTTCACAATGACCAGATTACCATAACCGCGGATGCCGCTGCCCGCATACATGACGCGGCCGGCGCCGGCCGCCAGCACTTGCTGCCCGGCCTTGCCTGCGATGTCGATGCCCTTGTTCTTGCCTTCGTCGAAAGTGGCGATCACCTTGCCGTCGGAAGGCCACATCCAGCTGAGTTTTTCATCGTCGGCCGCGGCGGCCGGCGGCGCCGTGACCTGCCTGGAGACGGGAGTCTGCGGCGCCGCCGGGACTGCCGGCGCATCGGCGATGCCGTCGCCGTTTCTGTCGCCCGGCTTGGCCGGCGCGGCGCTGTCGGAGCGCTGCATCTCGGCCAGCGTGGCGTCCGAATACGGCCGTTTTTCGCCGCGCGGCGCGGTTTTCTTGACGACCGGCGACGTGCCCGGCTGCCGCGTTTCTATAGACGGCGGCATCAGCACGGCGGAGGTTTGCACGCCGGGACCGGCGGCGGCGGATCCCGGTTCCGGCGGCAGCACGCGCAGCACTTGGTCGACCTTGATGTCGTTCGGATTGGACAGGTTATTCCAGGCCACCAGGTCGCGGTAATTTTGTCCATGTTCGAGGGCGATGCGGATCATGGTATCGCCCTTCCTGACGGTGTAGAGCGCCGGATCGCGCTCTTTCGACACATCCTCCACCACCTGTTTCGCCGCACCCACCGGAGCGCCGTTGCGGTCGACAACCGGAGCCAGGTTGGTGGTGGTACTGCAGGCGCTGAGCAAGCCCAGCGACATGCCGAACAGGATAGTCAAATTGCTTTTTTTAGTCATTCTCTTCATTCTCGGTTCAATACGTCGTGCGGCATCACACCGTTCCCGGGCGAAGGGGCACGAAATGGCAGTCTTCCAGTGTTTCGCCGATCCACTCGGTCTTTCCTACGCGGGAAATCAATTGCAGATGCTGTAAACGGCTTCCCACCGGAGCGACCAGCCGGCCGCCTATTGTTAGTTGATCCAGCAAGGCTTGCGGCACTTCCAGGCCGGCGGCGGCGAGGATGATGCCGTCGAACGGTGCCGCCTGCGGCAAGCCTAGCATACCATCTCCGTAGTGCAAACGCAGGTTTGGCACACGCATCGGCCGCAGGTTCGCCTTGGCCAGCTCATGCAACGGCTTGATGCGCTCGATCGAAAATACCTCGGCGGCGACGCGGGCCAGCACCGCCGCCTGGTAGCCGCAGCCGGTGCCGATTTCCAGCACGCGCCGCAACTGGCCGCCGTTGCGCATCGCCTCGATCATGCGCGCGACGATATAGGGCTGAGAGATGGTCTGATGGTGGCCGATCGGCAGCGAGGCGTCGATATACGCTTGCGACGCCAGCGCCTCGTCCATGAACAGATGGCGCGGCACCTGTTCCATCGCCGCCAGCACCACGCCGTCCCTGACGCCCTGTTTCGCCACCCGCGCCACCATGGCGCGCCGCACGGCTTCCGACACCAGCGGATTCTGCCGCGACGCCGCAGCCGCCGCCGGCTCGGCGCGCTGCTGGGCGTAGGTCTGCGATTGCGAGGGCAGCGCGGGACCGGCGGCGCCGGCGGGGGGCGCGGCCGGCCGGGTTTTCTGCGCCGCGCTGCGGGCCGCGTTCTGCGTCGCCGTCTGCGGCGTGGCCACCGGTGCGTAGGCCGGCGTCTTCTTCACCGCCTTGTCGACCACCGACGACAGCGGCAGCGGGAAGGTGCGCGGCTTGTCGCTCATGCCAGTCCCTGCGCCAGCGCCGCCAGCTGGGTCTTGTGGGTCAGGTCGATCTGCAGCGGCGTGACCGAGACCTGGCCTTGCGCCGTGGCGTAAAAGTCGGTGCCCTCGCCGGCGTCCCTGGTCGCGCCCGGCGGACCGATCCAGAATATCTCGCGGCCGCGCGGATCGAAGCCCTTGATCACCGGCTCGGCCGAATGGCGCCGGCCCAGCCGGGTGGCGACCGGCGCGCCCAGTTCCTCATACGGCCGGTTGGGAATATTGACATTCAACAGATAGGGTTTGGGCAGCGCGTCGAAACGGCGCTGGACCAGGTCGCGCGCCAGCCTGGCCGCCGCGTCGAGGTGGGCCCAGCCATGTTCCGCCTGCGAAAAGGCGATGGCTGGAATGCCGAACAGAAAACCTTCGGTCGCCGCCGCCACCGTGCCGGAGTACAGCGTGTCGTCGCCCATATTGGGGCCGTTGTTGATGCCGGAGACGACCAGGTCGGGCCGCTCGATCAGCATGCCGGTCAGCGCGACGTGGACGCAGTCGGTCGGCGTGCCGTTGACGAAATAAAATCCATTCGCCGCCTGCTGCACCGTCAGCGGACGGTCCAGCGACAGCGAATTGGACGCACCGGAGCGGTTGCTGTCGGGCGCCACCACGACGATATCGGCGATGCCCGCCAAGGCATCGGCCAGCGCCGCGATGCCGGGCGCCAGGTAGCCGTCGTCATTGCTGATAAGGATTCTCATGCACAGATTTTACCTGAAGCAACGTCAGGACTGCGCGAAAGGCTGACGTGACAAACAACTAAATTTACAGTGGCAGCAATGCCAACGCTAATAATAAAGCAAGATCAACGCTGGGTCACGCGCGCCTCGGACAAGGCGCCTTCCAGCGCCGACACTTCGTCTTCCTGCAGAGTGACCAGGGCGTCCTTGTCGCCCTGCAGGCGGTAGATTTTCTTCAGCATCGTGATGCCGCGCTTGCGCAGCTTTGGCGCCAGGCCGGGCCTGAGCAGCGGCGCGCGCAGCGTATCGGCCAGTTCGCGCGCCTCGCGGTGCTGCTCGCCGTCGATCAGGGCTTGCACCTTGTTGATGGTATGGGCCAGCATGTCCGGATGGTCCAGCGCGCGTTCGCGGCCGGCGAGGATCGCCCGTTGCAGGCCGAGCGCGCCGTTCAATTCGCCCTCGCCGTGGGCGCCGGCCTGGGCAAACGGCTGGCTGGCCGGCGGGCTCGGGCGCTGCGCGTTCAGCAAGCGGTCGCTGGCGATCAGGATGGCGTCTTCGAGCACCCGCGCCGCCTCTTGCTTACCTTGCTGCCACAGGGTGCTGGCTAGCTGGTTCTTGCTGTGCAGCGTGTCCAGGTGATCCTCGCCCAGCACCCGCTCGTGCGCCTGCAGCACCTGTTCCTGCATGCTGCGCGCGGCGTCCAGCTCGCCATGCTGGACCAGAATGGCCGCCAGGTTGCGCTGGCTGATCAGGGTTTCGGGATGATCCTGGCCCAGCGTCCGCCCGCGCGCCGCCACCAGGCTCTCGTGCAGCAGGCGCACCGCCGCCAAGTCGCCGAGCCGGGTCAGCACCTCGGCCAGCTTGTCGCGCGCCGCCAGCGTCGCCGCATGGTCGGAACCCAGGCGCCGCTCCTGGGCCTGGGCCACGCTCTCCAGCAAGCGGTGGGCGCGCACCAGTTCGTTCTGCCGCAGCAAGGTCTGCGCCAGGCTGTCCTTGATTCCCAGGGTGTCCGGATGTTCGGCGCCGAGCAGGCGCTCGCGCGCCAGCAGCACGTTTTCCTGCAGCGCCCTGGCCTGCCCCAGCTCGCCCATGCGGTACAGGATCGCGGCGCGCCCGGCCAGCGCGCCCAGGCTCAGCAAATGCTCGGACCCGAACTGGCGCACATAGGCCTCCAGCACCCGCTCCTACAATGCCAGCGCGGCCTGATAATCGCCGCGCTGCAGCAGCGTGGTCGCCAGGCTGGCCTTGCTGGCCAGGGTCTCCGGATGCTCGCTGCCGAACAAGCCGCTGCGCGTGTCGACGATGCATTCTTCCAGAAACTGCGCTTCGGCCAGCTTGCCCTGCTGGCGCAGCATGGCCGCCAGGTTGCTCTTGCTGGCCAGCGTGTCGGCATGCTCCTCGCCCAGCACGCGCACGCGCAATTCCAGGCTCTCCTTAAAACAGTCGAGCGCCTGGGCCGACCGGCCTTCCTTGCGATACAGTTCGCCCAGCCGGTTCAGGTCGCGCGCCATGGGCAAGGCCACGGCGCGGTTGCCGCCGTCGGCCCTGGCTTCGCGCGCTTCGCCTATCGCCGCCAGCAAATGGATTTCCTTGCTTGACTGCCAGGGAAAATAGCCGCCCGTCATCCAGTACAGGAAAGCCTCGAAGGTGCGCGTCAGCGAAAAGCGGTCGCCGCCCTGGTCGATGCGCACCGCCAGTTGCTCGCCATAGGCGAAGGTCTTGGTCTGCTGCAGCTGGACCTCGTCGAAATAGCTGTCGAGGGAAATGTGCGACAAACCATAGGCATCGCGCAGCAATTGCTCGAACATGGGCTGGAAGCCGGCGATGCCCCTGGCCGCATCGCCGCGGCGCCATTGCGAACGCTGCTCGCTGTCGCCCATCTCGATGCGCGACGGCAGCGGATACACCAGCAGCGGGCGCTGCTCGTCCTCGTGGCTGCGGCGGTATTCGGTGGCGCGCGTCACCAGCGCCGCGACCCCTTCCAGGCTCTGGCGGTTAGGCGTGAACACCACCACCAGCTTATTCGGCAGCAAGGTGGTGCAAATGCCGGCGCTGTCGGTGCGCCCGGTGCGCGAATCCACCAGCACATAGCGGAAATGCCGCGCCAGGCTTTCGGCGAAGCAGCGGAACAGCGCCGGACAGGCGTCGAACAGGCTGTCCCAATGCATCTGCGCCAGGCGTTCGGCGTAACTGGCGTCGAAGCGCCCGGCGCGCATCAGGTACAGCGGGCTGCTCTGGTCGACCCGCAC
>DASYLQ010000599.1:0-6195 GCA_036009485.1 Janthinobacterium sp. | reverse complement strand
GGGCACCTCGAAAAACCTATTGCGCAGCCCGCTCTCGCGACGGTTTTTCGAGGTGCCCAAGAGAGTCCCCAGCTGAAGGAGCTTTCCCGATGACCCGCAAGACTGCAAGTGATTTTGATCCGGAAGTATTAAAGCTGTTCGACCAATATGTGCACGGCCAACTCAGCAGGCGCGGCTTCCTGGCGTCGGCCGGGAAATACGCGGTCGGCGGCATGACCGCGGCAGGGTTGCTGAGTGCGCTGAGCCCGAGTTTTGCCGCGCAAATGGTCGCCCCCGCCGATCCGCGCATCAAGACGCGCTATGTCGAATATCCCTCGCCGCAGGGTTACGGCACCATGCGCGGCTATCTGGCGGAACCGGCCAAGGCGGCGGGCAAATTGCCGGTCGTGCTGGTGGTGCATGAAAATCGCGGCCTCAATCCGCACATCGAAGATATCGCGCGCCGCCTGGCACTCGACAACTTCATCGCCTTTGCGCCGGACGCGCTGTTTCCGCTGGGCGGCTATCCCGGCGACGAAGACAAGGCGCGCGAACTGTTCGGCAAGCTCGACCAGACCAAGACGCGGGCCGATTTCATCGCCGCGGCCAATATGCTGAAAGCCCTGCCGGAGGGCAATGGCAAAATCGGCGTGGTCGGCTTCTGTTTCGGCGGCGGCATGGCGAATTACCTGGCGACGCAACTGCCTTACCTGAAGGCGGCGGTGGCGTTTTACGGCAATCAGCCGCCGGCGGCCGAGGCCGCCAAGATCAAGGCGCCGCTGCTCTTGCATGACGCGGAAAACGACCAGCGCACCCGCGCCGGCTGGCCTGCTTATGAAGCGGCGCTGAAAGCGGCCGGCGTGTCTTATCAGTATTTCGTCTATCCGAAAACCGAGCACGGTTTTAATAACGATACGACGCCGCGTTACGACGAGGCCGCGGCCAAGCTGGCCTGGCAGCGCACCGTCGATTTTTTCCGCGCCAAACTGGGCTGAAGCCGGTTGACGCCGGCGAGTCATTCATGCCATTGCCCGGCGTAGAGCGGCGCCGCTTCCGAAATGGATGCGGCGCCGCCCTGATGCCGGGTTCGCCCCCTCGGTATTCCTACGGGACATCTTAAGCTAGCTCATCCATTTTCACTATTTTCGTGAAAGTGTTTCCGCATCAACTGCCTTTTTCTTTCCCAAGAAAAAAATGAAGATACTCCATCGGAGCTGGCATCAAGGCGCTCCTTCCCTTTTTAGCGCTGATTTTCCGATTTCCCTATCTCTCGACACAGGAGCACAATCATGAAAGCAGTTGCTTACCGCACTAGCCTGGCCATCACCGAGGCCGATTCCCTGATCGACATGGAGCTGCCGCTGCCGCTCGCCGAAGGACACGACCTGCTGGTCGAAGTCAAAGCCGTCTCGGTCAACCCGGTCGACACCAAGATCCGCAGAAACCGCGCGCCCGCCGCCGGCCAGGTCCAGGTGCTGGGCTGGGACGCCGCCGGCATCGTCAAATCGGTCGGCCCGGACGTCACCCTGTTCAAGCCGGGCGACAAAGTCTGGTATGCCGGTTCGATCACCCGCGCCGGCACCAACAGCGAATTCCACCTGGTCGATGAACGCATCGTCGGCCACATGCCGAAGAGCGTCGATTTCGGCGAAGCCGCCGCCCTGCCGCTGACCGCCATCACCGCCTGGGAATTGCTGTTCGAGCGCCTCGAAGTCAGCCGCGACAAATCGCTTCAAGGCAAATCCTTGCTGGTCATCGGCGCCGCCGGCGGCGTCGGTTCCATCATGGTCCAGCTGGCGCGCCAGTTGACCGGCTTGACGGTGATCGGCAGCGCATCGCGTCCCGCCACCGCGGACTGGATCAAGGAATTGGGCGCCCACCACGTGGTCGACCACACCAGGCCGCTGGCCGAGGAAATCAAACGGCTCGGCCTGCCTCCGGTAAATTACGTGGCCAGCCTGAACCAGACCGATGCGCATTTCCCGCAGGTCGTCGAGCTGATCGCGCCGCAAGGCAAGCTGGCCCTGATCGACGATCCGGCCGAGTTCGACGTGCGCAAGCTGAAAACCAAGAGCGTGTCGCTGCACTGGGAATTGATGTTCACGCGCTCGCTGTTCCAGACGGAAGACATGCAGAAGCAGCACGATTTGCTGAACGAGGTGGCGCAACTGGTCGACAGCGGCGTGATCAAGACCACGCTGGCCGAGCATTTCGGCAAGATCGACGCCGCCAACCTGAAGCGCGCCCACGCTCTCATCGAAAGTAACAAGGCCAAGGGCAAGATTGTGCTGGAAGGGTTTTAAAAAAGATTCTCCCCCCTGATTTTCCTGTAGGCCCATGCCGGCCGGAACAGCCGTTCCGGCCGGCATGGAGCATCTTCATGCCACGCTGAAAGTTCAAAGCGTGCGCCCCAAGCTCGCGACCAAACCTATGATTTGGCATCTGGTCTAAACAGCATGCGCATCCGGCCTTGACCGGCATGGCGGTGCAGCCTTTTACCATTCAATCCGATGAAATAACCCGATGAAATGAGGTAACACCATGGCAGCGACGGTGAGCGATTTTTTATTGCAGCGTCTTAAGGAATGGGGCGTCAGGCGCGTCTTCGGTTATCCGGGCGACGGCATCAACGGCATCGTGGGCGCATTCGGCCGCCAGGACCATATCGAATTCATCCAGGCCCGGCACGAAGAACTGGCGGCCTTCATGGCCACCGCCCACGCCAAATTCACCGGCGAAACCGGGGTTTGCCTGGCGACATCGGGACCGGGCGCGATCCACCTGTTGAACGGCCTCTATGACGCCAAGCTCGACCATCAGCCGGTGGTCGCCATCGTCGGCCAGCAAAGGCGCGCGGCCATCGGCGGCGATTATCAGCAGGAAATCGACTTGATGTCGCTGTTCAAGGATGTCGCCCATGCCTATGTACAGATGGCAAGCGATGCGGCCCAGGTGCGCCACTTGATCGACCGCGCCATGCGCATCGCGCAAGAACAGCGCACGCCAACCTGCATCATTTTCCCCAATGACGTGCAAGAACTGGACGCGGTGCCGACGCCGCCGCGCGAACATGGCACCGTGCATTCCGGCATAGGTGCGACCGGGCACAGCATCGTTCCGTCCATGGACGACTTGAACCGGGCGGCGGCGATCCTGAATCAGGGCAAAAAGGTCGCCATCCTGGCCGGCGCCGGCGCGCTGTCGGCTACCGATGAATTGATCGAAGTGGCTGAACTGCTGGGCGCCGGCATCGCCAAGGCCTTGCTGGGCAAGGCGGCGGTGCCGGACGACTTGCCTTTCGTCACAGGCTCGATCGGCTTGCTGGGCACCAAACCCAGCCACGACATGATGAATGAATGCGACACCTTGCTGATGGTCGGCTCCAGCTTTCCCTATGCCGAATACCTGCCCAGGGAAGGCCAGGCGCGCGGCGTGCAGATCGATATCGATGCGCGCATGACCAGCTTGCGCTATCCGATGGAATACAACCTCATCGGCGACGCCAAACATACGCTGCGCGCGCTGATTCCCTTGCTGCAGCAAAAGACGGAGCGCGGCTGGCGCAGCGGCATCGAGCAAAACGTCGAGCGCTGGTGGCGCGTGATGGATGGCCGCGCAATGAACGACGCCACGCCGATCAATCCGCAGCGCGTCTTCCGCGAACTGTCTCCGCGCCTGCCCGAGCACTGCATACTGACTTGCGATTCAGGGTCCGCCGCCAACTGGTATGCGCGCGACATCAAGATTCGTCGCGGCATGATGGCCAGCCTGTCGGGCGGCCTGGCGACGATGGGGCCGGCGGTGCCATATGCGCTGGCCGCCAAGTTCGCCTATCCACAACGCCCGGTGATCGCCCTGGTCGGCGACGGCGCGATGCAGATGAATGGCTTGAACGGCTTGATCACCATCGCCAGGCACTGGAAAAACTGGCGCGACCCGCACCTGATCGTGATGGTGCTGAAAAATGGCGATTTGAACGAGGTCACGTGGGAAGAACGGGCCATGGGCGGCAATCCGCGCTACCCGGCGTCGCAGGACTTGCCCGACTTCCCCTACGCCGCCTATGCCGACTTGCTCGGCTTGCAGGGTATCCGCGTCGACCGGCCGGAAGACGTCGGCCCGGCCTGGGAAAGGGCGCTGGCCGCCGACCGGCCCTGTCTGCTGGAAATGGTGACGGATCCAAACGTACCGCCGCTGCCGCCGGATGTATCGATGCAGCAAGCCAAGGCGTATCTGACGGCGCTGATCAAGGGCGACCCCGAAGCCATCGCCATCGTCAAGGCGACCGTCAAGGAAACCTGGGAAAGCTGGTTTCCGCCGGCGAAAAAAGACTAAGAGCGCAGGCCAACAGCGCTGAACGCGCTGCCATAGCGAGGCGGGCTTGGCATGAGCGTTCCTCAGCCGGACGTGCCGCCCTTCATTTGGCTGTTCAGTTAAACGCCAGACATTTGCGTTTGCGCTTAGACTTTAACTCTGAGAATTATTTTTCCAAGACATTGAACCTATGCAGTTTCTGAAAGTCTATTCCTTCAACCGCGCCCGCTGCGGCGCTGGCGGTTTTTTTATTCAATATAAAGGAGAGTCCCTTTGTTAGATCTGGAAAATGTACAGCCTGAAACCGTGATCAAGGTGGTTGGCGTCGGCGGCGCCGGCGGCAACGCCGTCAACCACATGGTCTTGTCGGGGACGTCCGACATCGAATTTATTTGCGTCAATACCGACGCGCAAGCGCTGTCGAATGCCGGCAACGCCGTCAAGATCCAGCTCGGCGAGACCGGACTCGGCGCCGGCAGCGACCCGGTGGTCGGCCGCGAGACGGCGCTGCGCCAGCGCAGCAGCATCGCCACCGCGCTGAAGGGCGCGCACATGGTCTTCATCACCGCCGGCATGGGCGGCGGCACCGGCACCGGGGCGGCGCCGGTGGTCGCCGAAGTGGCCAGGGAAATGGGCTTGCTGACGGTCGGCGTCGTGTCCAAGCCCTTCGAGTTCGAAGGCGCCCGGCGCATGCGCGTGGCCGAGGAAGGCATACATCTCCTGTCGAAGACGGTCGACTCGCTGATCATCGTCCTCAACAGCCGCCTGGAAGAAGTGATGGGCGACGACATCACCCAAAGGGCAGCCTTCCGCGCCGCCGACGAAGTGCTCAGCAAGGCCGTCTCGGGCATCTCGGAAATCATCAATGTCCCCGGCATGATCAACGTCGATTTCGAGGACGTACGCACGGTCATGCGCGAGATGGGCACGGCGATGATGGGCACCGCCACGCATTCGGGCGAAGACCGGGCGCTGAAGGCGGCAGAGGAAGCGATCTCTTGCCCGCTGCTGGACGGCATGAATTTGCATAGCGCGCAGGGCTTGCTGGTGAATATCGCGGCCTCGGAAGAAAGCCTCAAATTGCGTGAGACCAAGCAAGTGATGAACCTCATCTGCGCGCAAACCCACAGCAATACCATCATCAAATTCGGCGCGGTATTCGACGGCGGGCTGGGCGACGCCATGCGCGTCACCGTCATCGCCACCGGCGTCACGACGGCGCCCGAGTCGGGACAGGGTACGGCGCAGCCGCATGCGCCGAAAATCCCCGGCGGCCGCCCATTGAGCCAGCATCCGGGCGCCACCGGACGCTTCGGCAATGTGCGGGATGGCTCCGCCCTGTCCAGCCAGCGCCTGAACAATGCCATCGCCAATGCCCAGGCGGCGCAGGCGGTGCAGGCAGCCACCGGGCCGCAGGCGGTGCCGGCGTCTCCGGCCGCCAGGGCGGCAGCGGCCGGCGTGCCGGACTTGCCGTCGTTTATGCGACAGAGGCAAAAGGTGGGCGACGGCGCCTGAGTTGATAAGGGCAGGCGATCAGCGGCGGGCGATCTCGACCGATAGCTTTTGCATGCAATAATCAAAAGGAGCCGGCTTTGCATGCAGCCGGTTCCTTGGGTCATAAGAAATTACTTGGCGATGCAATATGCCTGCCTGCTTGCAGCCATGACGGCGGACCAGGCCATCGGCCACTTAAGAGCTTATTCCAGTAGGTAATGCGTCGCTGCTGGCGCGCCTGGCGAGCGGGGACGGCGTTGCTCGTCGTAGCATGGCCAGCCATGATGGCTAGCCATGCGTCCTATATGGACGCCTCCCGTTTGGCAAGGTGTTTTTGTGTGCTTCCAACAGGCTAGGCTGCAGTTCTATATCCGGCCTTGTGGCAGCGTTTTTCCCTGCCGGCCCCGA